>DATIEU010000492.1:0-6218 GCA_035455565.1 Steroidobacteraceae bacterium
GGATGTGCTCGCTGAAGCGCTCGGCGGCGTGCGTTTCGAGCGTGCTGATGGCCTGGCTCTGGAGGTAGTTGTTGCGCAGGACGAGATGCGCGACTTCGTCCGTCATGCTGGCGAGCAGGCGATCGCGATCGGCGCGCTTGAGCTTCCCCGCCTGCATCATCGGGTTCAACAGGATCTTGATGTTGACCTCGAGGTCCGAGCAGTTGACGCCGCCCGAGTTGTCGATGAAGTCGGTGTTGAGGCGGCCGCCGTTCAGCGCGTACTCGATGCGCCCGCGCTGCGAGAAGCCGAGATTGCCACCTTCGCCAACGACCTTGGCGCGCAGCTCATTGCCATTGACGCGCACGCCATCGTTGGTGCGGTCGCCGACATCGGCGTGCGACTCGCGGCTCGCCTTGACGTAAGTGCCGATGCCGCCGTTCCACAGGAGCTCGACCGGCGCCTTCAAGATTGCGCGTATGACTTCGAGCGGCGTCGCGCTGGAGGCCTTCAAACCGAGCAGCGCCTGAACTTGCGGGCTGAGCGGTACCGACTTGGAGGTGCGCGAGAACACGCCGCCCCCCTTCGAGATCAACTTGCGGCTGTAGTCCTCCCACGACGAGCGCGGGAGGTTGAAGAGGCGTTGCCGCTCCTTGTAGGTGGCCGCCGCGTCCGGATTGGGATCCAGAAAAATGTGCATGTGGTTGAAGGCGGCGACCAGGCGGATGTGCGGTGACTGGAGCATGCCGTTGCCGAACACGTCGCCCGACATGTCGCCGATGCCGACCGCCGTGAAATCCTGGCGTTGCACATCGACCCCCATCTCGCGGAAATGGCGCTTGACGCACTCCCAGCCGCCGCGCGAGGTGATGCCGATCTTCTTGTGGTCGTACCCCGCCGAACCGCCGGAGGCGAACGCATCGCCCAGCCAGAAGTCGTACTCGGCCGCGAGCTGATTGGCGATATCCGAAAACGTTGCCGTGCCCTTGTCGGCGGCCACCACCAGATAAGTGTCGTCCTCATCGCGACGCACGGTCTCTCCGGGCGGCACGACCTTCTCGCCGACGATGTTGTCGGTGAGATCGAGGAGGCCACGGATGAAGGTCTTGTAGCAGGAGACGACTTCGGTCTGGGTCTCCTCGCGACTGCCGCCGACGGGGAGTTTCTTGGGCACGAAGCCGCCCTTGGCGCCGACCGGCACGATCACCGTGTTCTTGACGTTCTGCGCCTTCATGAGGCCCAGCACTTCGGTGCGATAGTCCTCGCGCCGATCCGACCAGCGGATGCCGCCGCGCGCGACCTTGCCCATGCGCAGGTGCACGCCCTCGACACGCGGGTTGTAGACGAAGATCTCGAACATCGGCCGTGGTAATGGCAGGTCGGGCACCTGCTGCGGGTCGAGCTTGAACGAGAAGTAGGGCTTCGGTTTGTCGTCGATCGTCTGGAAGTAGTTGGTTCTCAGGGTCGCGCAGATCACCGCGAAGAAGCCGCGCAGGATCCGGTCCTCGTCGAGACTCTTCACCGCCTCGAGCGCCATCAGCACCTCTTCCCTGATCGCGGCGAACTCGCGATGGCGGCGCGCCGCGGCCCTGGAAGGATCGAAGAGCGTCGTGAACAGAGCGACGAGCAATGTGCTGATGCCCGCGTGGGCCGCGAGCACCTGTTCCATGTACGCCTGGCTGATCGGCAGTCCTGTCTGCAACAAGTAGCGGCAGTAGGCACGCAACAGTGCCGTCTGGCGCCAGGTGAGGCCGGCCGCGAGCACGAGGCGATTGAAACCGTCGTTCGAGGCTTCGCCCGCGAGGACCGCGGCGAATGTGTCCTGGAAGTTGCGCTCGATGCTCGGCAGGTCGAGTGCGAGGCCCGCGCGGTGCTGGAGGTCGAAATCCTGGATCCACACCATGCCACCCGCGGGCCACTCGACTTCGTAGGGACGCTCGCTGATCACCTTGAGGCCCAGGTTTTCCATCATCGGCAGCACGTCCGAGATCGGAATCGGGCTCGTCGGGCGGAACAGGCGGAAGTGCAACTGGTCGGGGTTCTGTTGCGTCTCGCGATGCAGACACATCTGCAAAGTGCTGGCGCCGCTCGTGATGGCTTCGAGCGCATCGATGTCGCGCACGGCGAGTGCCGAGGGGGTGTCGTCCTGGTACGCGGGCGGGAAGCGGCCGGCATAGCGCTCAAGAAGCCTGAGCGCGGTCGCTTCGTCATGGTGCTCGAGCAGTGCGTCCTTGAGATGATCGAGCCAGGTGCGCACCGCCTCGGCAATACGCTGCTCGATGCGGTTCGTATCGGCGCGATGCGAGTCGTTGGGATCCGTGCGCACCAGCAGATGCAGCCGCGCCAGCACCGAGTCCGAAAGTTGCACCTGCGATTCGATCGCGGTGCCGTGGAATTCTTCCCGCGCGATCACTTCGATTCGCTGGCGCACCTGGGTGTTGTAGCGATCGCGCGGCACGTACACGAGGCACGAATAGAAGCGGCGGAACGCATCGCGGCGCACGAACAGGCGCACCTGCTGGCGCTCATAGAGGTTAACGATGCCGCGGACGATGCGGACGAGATCGGCGACGCTCGCCTGGAACAGCTCATCGCGCGGATAGGTCTCGAGCACATGCAGCACGGCCTTGCCGTCGTGGCTCGTGGGCGACACGCCGAAGTGCGAGATCACATTCTGGATCTTGTGCCTGAGCACCGGGATGTCGCGCGGGCTCTTGCTATAGGCGGACGAGGTCCAGAGACCGATGAAGCGCCTCTCGCCGTTGACCTCACCCGACGAGTCGAAAGTCTTGATGCCAACGTAGTCGAGATACGTTGCGCGATGCACGGTCGAGACCGTGTTCGCCTTGGTGATGATGAGGAGTGTCTTCTCGCGCGCGTTGTCGCGAATCTCACCAGTGAGCTCGATGACACGCGGCTTGCGGCCGTGCTCGCGATCGGGACGCAGGAGCCCCAGGCCGCTGTCGGGATCGGGCTCGAGCTGATCGGTTGTACGACCGCGCTTCAGGCGGTACTCGCGATAGCCCAGGAACGTGAAGTGGTTGTCCTCCATCCACTCGAGCAGTTCCTTGGACTCGATGACTTCAGTGCTGGGCAGCCCCGGGGTTTGCGACTCGAGCTCACCCGCGATGGTGCGCGCGCGGCGGCGCATTTCGAGCCAATCGCTGGTGGCGTTGCGCACGTCTTCGAGTGTCGTCAGGATCCTGGCGCGCAGCGCATTGAGGCCCTTCTCGTCCGGCACACGATCGACTTCGAACAGCTGCCAGGACTCGATCAGATCGCCGTCATTTTTGCCCGGCTCTTCGGGGAGATCCTTGAGCTGGCCGCTGGCGTCGCGCTGGACGGTGAGCACCGGGTGCGCGATGAAGTGAATCGCGAGCGAAGACTGGTTGAAGATGATGCCGATCGAATCGACCAGGAACGGCATGTCGTCGGTGACGAGCGCAATCAGGGTATGCGTGCTCGAGAATCCGTCGGCCGCCTCGTCCGGGTTGAAGACACGCACCAGGGGCTTCCCGGGCTTGCGCGTCTTGCCGAGCTCCAGGTGCGCGATCGCGGCGGCGGCCAGATCCTCGGGTCGGCGCTCGGCGAGATCCTCTTCAGAGACGCCGTGGTAGTAGGCGTGGATGAAGTGCTTGGCGTTCACGGGCGTGCGCTGCTTGCGCGCGCGAGCAGCGATCTTCTCGATCATCTCGAGTCGGGCGGCGGGTATCTTGCCGTGCATGGTCGTAAGGGAGTCTAGTCCGCCAACTCCAGATCTTTGATGACAGCAGCGAGGAAACGCGCGGCCTCGCCGCCGGTGACGCAGCGGTGATCGAACGTGAGCGAGAGCGGCATGCGCAGGTGTGCCTCGATGCCGCCCATCACGGCCACGACGTCGTGTCGCAGCACGCCCGAACCCAGGATCGCGACGGCCGGCGGCACCACGAGCGGGGTCGCGTAGCGGCCGGCGATGGTGCCGAAGTTCGACAGCATGATCGTGAAGTCGCGCAAGTCCTCTGGCGCCACGGTGCGTGAGGCTGAGGCTTCCTTGAGGCCCCTGAGCTCGGCGCGCAACTGATCCGCACTCTTGCCCCCCACATTACGGATGACGGGGACGATCAACCCGTCGGGCGTATCGACCGCCACCGCCACATCGACGCGATCGAACAGCTTACGCGTCGCCGATTCGCCATCGAAATGCGCGTTGAGGGCGGGTTCAGCCTTCGCGGCCACCGCCAGCGCGCGCAACAGGCGAACGGTGTAATCGGACTTGCGGATCCAGGCGTGCAGATCCGCATCATCGAACATCGTGCAGGTCGCGACGGAGTCGCGCGAGAGCGTCATCGCTTGCGCCATGCCACGTCGCAGCCCGCGCAGCCGCTCCGCTTCACCCGTCGCGGGTTGAGCAGGTGCCGTCGGAGTGGGACGAGAAGCCGGTGCCCGCGCGCTCGCGGGTTCCGTGGCGGTCGCACTGCCGCGGCCCGCCGCACCCATGACGTCATCGACCGTGATCAGGCCGCCGCGGCCCGTCGGCTGCACGGTTTCGAGATTTACGCCGATCTTCCTGGCGAGTGCACGCACCGCGGGTGCCGCACGTACGCGTTCGACTTTTGCGCCACGCGTGCCACCGGCCACGGCGCTCTCGACCAGCTCTTCATCGCTCGTCGGCATGCTGCCGACCACCGTGCCCGAATCGTCCGCCTTCTTCGGATTCACCTTGGGTTGCGGCGCCGCTGGCTTCGCCTGCTTCGCGCCGTTGCCGCCCTCAACGTCGAAATCAACGAGCGGCTGGCCAGTCTCGACGATGTCGCCGGGTTTGGCATGCAGCACCTTGATGGTGCCGGTGTAAGGGGAGGGCACTTCGACCACGGCCTTGGCGGTCTCAACCGATACCATGGGCTGATCGATCTGCACGCGATCACCCTCTTTCACGTGCCAACTGACGATTTCCGCTTCCGGAAGACCTTCACCCAGGTCCGGCAGGTTGAACGTGGTCATCGCGAGGGCTCCGGGAGGAATTATTGCTCGACGAAGGTGGCGCGCACGGCGTCCATGATGCGCGCGATGCTCGGAATGTAATCGTACTCCTGACGGAAGAGAGGCATCACCGTGTCGTACCCGGTGACGCGCTGAATCGGCGCCTGCAGATCGTATAGGCCATGCTCGGCGACGATTGCGGCGATTTCTGCGCCGACGCCGCAGTTACGCGCCGCCTCGTGCACGATCACGAGCCGGCCGGTCTTCGCGACAGACTCGAGGATCGTGTCGCGATCGATCGGCGCAATGGTTGCAAGATCGATGATCTCGGCGCTGATGCCGTCCTTCGCGAGCTGATCGGCCGCGCGCATCGTCTCGAACGTCATCGCGCCCCAGGTGACGATGGTGACATCGGTACCTTCACGCAGGATGTAGCAGACGTCGAGCGGCAGCGCTTCGCCGTCATCGCTCACTTCCTGCTTCACCAGTCGATAGAGACGCACGGGCTCGAGGAAAACGACGGGGTCCGGATCGCGGATCGCGGCGAGCAGCAGACCGTACGCGCGTGCGGGAGACGTCGGGCACACCACGCGCAAGCCCGGCACGTGCGCGAGCATCGCTTCGGTGCTCTCGGAATGATGCTCGGGCGCGTGAATGCCGCCGCCGTGCGGCGTACGGATCACCATCGGGCAGGTGAGCCGGCCGCGGGTGCGATGACGCATGCGTGACATGTGATTCACGATCTGGTCGAAGGCGGGGTAGATGAACCCCATGAACTGGATCTCGGCGACGGGTTTCAGGCCCTGCACCGCCATGCCGACCGACATGCCGCCGATCATGCCTTCCGCGAGCGGCGTGTCCTGCACGCGATCCTTGCCGAACTTCTCCTGCAATCCCGCCGTGGCCCGGAACACGCCGCCGTTGATGCCGACGTCCTCCCCGAGCACGACGACCGATTCGTCGTGGGCCATCTCCCAGGCGTGCGCCATGTTGATGGCCTCGATCATCGTCACCTTCGCCATCGAATTCCCTCAGTGGCCGTGCTTGGCGCCGCTCGTTGCGTAGCGCTCGGCTTGCTCGCGTTGTTCCTGCAGGTTCTTGGGCAGATTCTCGAACAGATAATCGAACATCGCCCGCGCCGGCTGCTTGGGCGTATTCATATATTCTTCTACCGCTTGCTCGACCTGGTGCTGGCAATCGGTCTTGAGCAGCGTTTCCTGCGCCTCGTTCCAGGCACCGATGTCGGTCAGGTACTTGCGGAAGCGGATCAGCGGCTCGAC
>DATIEU010000493.1:0-3962 GCA_035455565.1 Steroidobacteraceae bacterium
ATGCTCAGCGCGCGCTCTGCGGCCGGATCGCGCAAGGTCTCGCGGTCGGGGCGGCAGCGTTTGCAGGCGCGAAAGCCGGCCTGCCGTGCGATCTCGGGCGCGGCGAAGAACTGCACGTTTTCGCGGCGCGGCTTGCGTGCCGGGCAGGAGGGCCGGCAGTAGATGCCGGTGGTGCGCACTCCGATGATGAAGCGTCCGTCGTAGGCGCGATCGCGGGCGATGCAGGCCTGCCAGAGCGCGTCGCTGGTGTCGAGTTGTTTCAACTGTGCGTTCATGGCTGCGTACGGTACGTGAGCGGGCGGGCGTGTTCCATCCGGATCCTGCGGTCGATTTGTGGCCCTCGACCGGCCTTCTCCCGCGAGCGGGAGAGGGTGAACAATGGTTTAATAGCGCCCCGGGATGGGGAAGCCAACCGGTGTCCTGAGAGCGCTGCGGCCGTCCGGCCGCCAGCTCATCCGCCTCGCCATCAGCGCTCTCCCGCTACTCCTCTTTATACCCCACGCCCTGGGATATTGGCCGATCGAGCTCCTGACGCGGGTCGAGCATTACCTCTATGACCTGCGCGTGCGCCTCACACCGGTCGGCGGCGTCGATCCGCGCGTGGTGATCGTTGACATCGACGAGGTCAGCCTCGCGGCGGAGGGTCACTGGCCGTGGCCGCGCGACAAGCTGGCACGCCTCACCGATGCGCTGTTCGACGACTACGGAATCCAGGTGCTGGGGTTCGATACGTGGTTCCCCGAAGCCGATGAAGCGTCGGCCCTCAAGCTGATCCAGGAGCTCGAGGCGGACCCGGGGCTGACGGCTGCGCAGCGCGCGGCGTTGCGCACGCGCCGCGAGGGCTACGAAACCGATCGCCTGTTCAGTGAATCGCTGGTCGCACGCGACATCGTGATGGGCTTTGTTTTCAAGCCGCGCCTGCTCGAAGGTGAACCGGCGGGCAAGGGCGCGCTCCCCAAGCCGATTGAGCTCGATGCCGATGCGATGCGCCGGGTCGACTGGATCAAGCCCGCCGGTTACACGGGGAACCTGCCCGCGCTGCAGGAAGCGGCCACCGCGGGCGGCTTCTTCGACACTCCGCTCGTGGACGAGGACGGCATCGTGCGCCGGGCGCCGATCTTTCAGCTCTACGACGGCAAGCTGTACGAGTCGCTGGCGTTCGCCTCGGCGCGTCTCGCGCTCGGCTCGCCGCCCGTGCGGCTTGCCTTCACGGGGGAAGGTGCCGCGCGCCGTCTCGATTCCATCGAGCTCGGCGCGTCGCGCATCCCGGTCGATGCCAACGCGGCCGCGCTCATGCCCTTTCGCGGGCCGGTCGGCAGCTTCCCGTACGTCTCGGCAACGCGTGTCCTGCAGGGCACCGAGCCCAAGGAGACGCTCGAGGGGAGAATCGTCCTGTTGGGCGCGAGTGCTCCGGGGCTGCTCGACATCCGTCCGACCCCCGTGGGGAAGGAGTACATCGGCGTCGAAGCGCACGCCAACATGGTCGCCGGCATCCTCGACAGCCGCATCCCGTTCAGACCCGCAGCCGCCGCGCGCGTCGAGGTGATCACCCTCATCGTGATCGCGCTCATCACCGCCCTGTGGCTATCGCGCCTGGCCCCGCAGAGCGGCCTCGTCCTGGTGCTCGTGCTGATTGCGGGCTGGGGCGCCGCGAACGTCGTGGCCTGGGTGCGCGCGGGGATGGTGCTCCCGCTCGCCTCGCCAATCGCCTACACGTTGATTACGGCGCTTCTGCAGTTGAGCTACGGCTACTTCGTCGAGATCCGTCAGCGGCGCCGGCTGTCGCGCATTTTTGGACAGTACGTGCCATCCGAGATCGTGCGCGAGCTCGACGTCAACAACGCCGAGCTGTCGCTCGAGGGCGAGAGCCGCGAGATGTCGGTGTTGTTCTCGGACGTGCGCGGCTTCACCACCATCTCCGAAGGGTTCGCGCCGCGCGAGCTGACGCGGCTCATGAACGACTTCCTGACGCCGATCACCGAGATCATTCACGCCGAGCGCGGCACCATCGACAAATACATGGGCGACGCGGTGATGGCCTTCTGGGGCGCGCCACTGCCCGATCCCGAGCATGCGCGCCACGCCGTGCGCGCCGCGCTCGGCATGGTAGCGCGCATGCAGTCGCTCAGGCCCGAGTTCATGGCGCGCGGCTGGCCGGAGATCAACGTGGGCGTCGGCGTGAGCAGCGGCATCATGAATGTCGGCAACATGGGCTCGCGGTTCCGCATGGCCTACACGGTGCTGGGCGACACCGTGAACCTCGGCTCGCGCCTCGAGGGACTCACCAAGCAATACGGTGTGAGCGTGATCGTCAGCGGACCGACGGCGGCGAGCGCGCCCGAGATCGCGTTTCGTGAACTGGATCTCGTGCGGGTCAAGGGCAAGCAGGAACCGGTAGCGATTCTCGAACCCGTCGGAGTGCGTGCCGAGCTCGAATCCGCAGCGCTCACTGCCATCGAAGAGTTCGCCATGGTGCTGACGCATTACCGCGCACAACGCTGGCATGACGCACTCGACATTCTGAATCGCCTGGTACGCGAGGATTCGCGTGCGCTGTACCGGCTCTATCTCGAGCGCATCGCGCGTTGTCGCGCATTCCCGCCGCCGGCGAACTGGGACGGGGTGTTCGTGTTCGAGACCAAGTAGCGACGGGGTGTGACAGGCGTCGCAGGGATATCGGCGCAGGGGCGGCAAGGCTCGAAACGCACAGGGGTTTTCTGTATGGTGCCGGGCCATTCAAGCCCGCGGGGGGACGCATGGGATGTAACCATCGCGGGTGGCTGTCGATAGTCCTGCTGCTGGGCCTGGGCGCCGCGCCCGGCGCATGGCCGAGCGCGAACGAAGAATCCAACGCCGCACTGTTGAGGCTCGCGCAGGCTGAGACCGCCACCCCGACCGAGTCTTCCACTCTCCAGGAAGCACAGAGCCTGTTGTCGGGCGGCCGCGCGCAGGAGGCGTACGAACTGCTCTCCGCGCACGAGGCCGATTGGGCCGGCGCTCCGCTCTTCGACTACCTCCTTGGCATGGCGGCGCTCGACAGCGGCCGGCCGGGCGAAGCCGTCTTCAGTCTGCAGCGCGTGCTGGCCGCGGAGCCCGGTTTCGCTGGTGCGCGCATGGAGCTCGCGCGCGCGCACTACGAGGCGGGTGAGCTCGCGGCGGCCCGCACTCAGTTCGAATACCTGCTGACGCAGTCGCCGCCGGAAAACACGCGGGTCGTAATCGAACGTTATCTGGACTCGATCCAAACCCGGGGGCGCGCCGCGGGCGGCGGCGTCACGCCGTTCTTCGAGTTTGGCGCGGGCTATGACAGCAACGCCAACGGCTCCACCAGCGATCAGAACTTCCTCGGCTTCACGCTCGACCCGAACAACGTCGAGACAAGCTCGCCGTTCTTCGAGCTGGCGGCGGGTCTCGGCCACATCGCACCACTCGGTGAGTCGGTGGCGTGGCTGAACAGCGTGCGCCTCAGCCATCGGTTCAACCCGGATGCCGATTTCATCGATCAATCGATCGGCGCGCTCAACAGCACATTCAGCTGGGCACGCGATCGCAACCGCGCGAGCGCGGGCGTGAGCGGCTACTACAGTCTGCTGGACGGAGAGGATCACGAGTGGGGCGCTTCCCTCGATCTCGGGTTCGGGCGCCGCCTCGGCGACGCGTGGGACCTGGGCGTGAGTCTGCGGGGCGGTGTGGTGCGTTACGAGAACGAACTGCTCACCGTGATGGACGTGGATCGACTCCTCGGAACGCTGGCGCTCAGCCGCCTCAACATCGGCACGCACGCCGGCCGACTGACGTTCACGTTGCTCGGCAGCGTCGACGAGGAAAAGGAAACAGACTCGCCGTACGGCAACGAGCGCCTGGGCGGAAGAATTTCGGGCGGGTGGCTCCTGTCGCCCCAGAGCAGCCTCTATCTCGAAGCCGGCTATCTCGAGACGCAGTACGACGACGAGGTGGGGTTC
>DATIEU010000494.1:0-15487 GCA_035455565.1 Steroidobacteraceae bacterium
GCCAGGCGCTCAACCCCTATTCATACGTCATGAACAACCCGCTCACGCTCATCGACCCGAGCGGGTATTCGTGGTTGAGCAAGCAATGGAAGTCGGTGAAGAAAGCCGTCAAAGGCGCATTCAAGAGGCTCGGCCGATGGCTGAAGGATTCGGCCGCAGAGATCCTCGCTGCGGCATTCGCCATGATGTTTCCGGGAGGGTGGGCAAAGTTGATTGTCGGTACGGTGATCTCCACGGCCCTGAACGGCGGGCTGACGGTCGGCTATTCGTGGGGGTTCGCACCAGTTGGCCCCCGACGCGGCCTCCCGGGCCTCGGCGGTGGAACGCCAGGAGTTGGAACGCCAGGGATCAATCCGACGCCGCAGATTCCGGGGTTGATGTCTCTGGACGATGACGCCTATCAGTATCACGAAAACAGGTGGTACAGAAACCCGTACATATTGCGGTACGGGCTTGTCTCCGTAGCGATCGAGGGCGGGATCACACGAATTACAATTCGTGGATCAGTCAGTGGTAATGATCCCAAGTACGATCAACGAGTCGCAGACGCGATCAACCGCTTCTGGAGTGCCGGACCATTCGTCGCGCCAAACGGAAAGACGTATGTACTAGATGCTCAAGTTACGGTGGCATATCCAAGAGGGCCGATTCGTGTTTTTGTTCCGGCGTACGCTGGAGGCGAGAGTCCGCCGACACCGAACGCGGACGCCCCGGAAACGAGGACATATCTCGCTGGGATATACATGACCGCCCCGTTGATGCGGTGGGATCGCAACTTCGACTACAGAGCTGCGCATGAATTCGGCCACACACTTGGCTTCCATAACATTCACGGTTTCGCAACGGACATCATGAACGAAAACAGCGCAACTGGCCGTGTTCGGGCCTATCATGCTCAAATTCTGGAGGAGATGTATGCACGTTGATCTGCTAGGCCTCCCAGTCGAGACCCTGAAGGCCATGGCACCGAGGATCAATTCGCTGCGATCAATCGCCGGACAGAGCATCGTAGCAACGGCACTCTCGTTGGTGCTGCTTGCGTCGAGTGTCTTCGCCAGTTCAGTTGTTCTGGCGAGTGGAGATGAGGAGGGCGGACTCGAGCCCAACCCGGCGAGAAGCGTACGCTCTGCAATTAAAGTATCTCCAAACAACTACATCATTGCGGTCGTTGAACCCTTCGGGGATATGCAGTCCGCACCGCGCCCCAACGAATCGTATCCAATATGTAGCGTTTGGGTTCGAGTCGTCGAGCCCTTGGCGAGCGAGCCTAAACCCGGACCTGCCAAGTTCAAACTTTATCTTCCCGGATGTCAGCGAATCTGGAGACAAGAGGTGATTGTCGCCATTCCGTACGCTCACGATGACGGAAGTAAAGATCCCGACCTGTATGGCATTCGGTACAACGAGATAGCCACGCCTACCGAAGTTGCGCGCTGCAAGGAGGCCATTGCAGCTGTATTGCGATAGCGGGGAAACGGGAGCGCGCCCGGATCGCTCTCGAGCACGGAGGCCATTGCAGCCCCATCGTGCGATAGGCCTCCGCGCCAAGCACCGTCTTAGCGTTCCAGCTCGGCCAGCACCTGGCCGGCGATCCAGCTAATGCCGCCCATACGCTCGAAGAAGCCGCAATGTCCGCCGTGTTTCGTCTGGTGCACGGTGAGGTTCGGCAGACGGGGCAGGCGCGCGAGATCATGGGAGGGAATCATCGGATCGTCCTCGGAGGTGATGATACGCGCGGACACTTCGAGGGAATCGAGTGCGCCACGCGTGATCGCGTAGCCGTGCAGGTAGGTGCGCAGGTCGGGAAACTCGCTGTACTTGCGCACCAGGTAGTCGGTCATGAAGGTGAGCGTCGGCGTGCGCAGCATTTCCTCGAAGTCGTACTCGCCCGGCCAGGCGAGCTGCTTCTTGAGGAGCGACCGACGCCACTTCCAAACGAAGTAATGACGATAGACCGGCAAGCCCTTCTCCAGGGACTCAAGCGTCACCTCGGGCTCGAGCACGGGTGAGATCGCGACGATCCTGCGCAGGCGGATGCCCGCGCTCTTCGCGCGCGCGCCGATGCGCAGCGCGAAATTGCCGCCGAGCGAAAAGCCGACCAGGTTGAGCTCCTGGTGTGGAAACAGGCTCTGCAGCCGCTTCACGGCACCGACGGCCTCCGGAAGCCGGCACGAGTGGAAGAGCTCGCGATTGAGATGGTGCGTCGGGCCGTGATCGCGCAGGTTGAGCCGGAAGATGTCGTAGCCACGCTCGAAGAGATACTGGCCGAGCCCGACCATATATAAAGAGTCGGCACTCCCCTCCCACCCGTGCAGCAGGACCACGAGCTGGCGTGCCGGCGCGCGGCCCCGTTGGGTCTGAGCAGACAACTGGCCCATGAGACGAACGCCGTCGCCGCAATCGAGGATGTGCTCGACGCTCGCCGCGAGCAGCGGCACGGCGCGACGCTCGACGCCCCCGCGTCGCAGCGGGAAGCTCGGGTAGATCGATTGAACGTGCCTGTTACGGAGCCAGAACGGCGGGCTGAATTCGGACATTGGGGGCCAGTCAGTTCGGCGCTCCCGGTACCACGACGAATTCGACCCGGTTGTGGCGCGCCGCGATCTCGTTCCAGCGCCCTGCGGTGGCGGCCTCGCCCGAGCGCGGATAGTCGCCCGTTGCGTCGGCGACCGGATCGAGCACTGCGACGCTCAGCACGCCGGCACTGCGCTGCCGGACGCTCGACGCCAGGTTGGCGAACGCGAGCGATTGTCGCTGCGCCGGACTGAGCGAATCCTGGAACGGATTGCCGATCACATCGCAGCGTTCGGCCGGCAGTTCGTTGGGCGCGAGCGCGTAACCGTCATTCACATTCCCGACCACGCAGAAGCGTCCGGAGTAGCTGCGCACTTCCACGGATCCCCGGAAAGCACGCGCCTCGAGATCGTTGAGCAGTTCGCGCAAGGCATCGAGCCGCCCGAACGCGAGAGGTACTTCGCCATACGGAACGGGCGCGATGAGTGGCGCCGCAGTGGCCGATGTGGCCATTGTCACCGAACCGTTCAGCAGCGACCGGCGGGCCTGCAGCGCTTCCTGCGCGTGCAATGCTTCGAGCTTGCGCAGCTGCTTCACTTCGTCGCTGAGCGCCACGTTCGCGCGTTGCACGTCCGCAAGCTGGGCCGCGGCGGCGCGATTTGCCTCGAGCGCGCGCTGATGCAGCACGGCGAGTGTGAGTCCGGTAACGAGTGCGAGCAGCATGCCGCCGATCCAGAGATACGGCGGTCGGGGCGCGGGCGGCGGTAATTGCTGAAAGGCCGGAGCCGCGTTGATCTGCGTGCGGATGTCCTCGCCGAGGCGGTTCGCAAACGTATCGAGGCTGCCGACGACGAAACGCCGCAGGTCGGCATCGTGAGTCCGCAGCGCAGACTCGAGCTGTGCGCGCCAGTCGGCGGGCGGAGCCGGCGGTGGCGCGGGCTTCGGATATTCGGGGCGCACTTCCTGCACTCTGACCGGCGGCGGAACATTCACCGGCACGAACGATGGCGGCGACGTATCGCGACGCTCGGGCAACAGGTGCAGCTGGTAGAGGATCTTCGAGACATCCACCGGCTTCACGAGCTTGGGCAGCACGCCGACCGCGCCGAGCGCACGCGCCTGGCCCACGTACAGCTCGCCCTGCTGCGAGGTGTACATCATGATCGGGATGGTCGCGGTGCGGGGATTGTTCTTGATGGCCTGCAGCGCCTGGAAGCCGTCCATGCCGGGCATCAGGTGATCCATGAAGATGACGTCGGGGCGCTGCTCGGCGAGATACGCGATCGCCGTTTCCGCCGATTCCGCCGTATCCACCTCCAACCCGTACTTCTGCAGCATGCGGCTCAGCACGACACGGGCCGAGAGCGAGTCGTCCACTATCAGGGCGCGCTTAGCGGACATGCGGGAAAGTGTAGCGCGATTCGCGCGCCTGTGACGCGGGTCACGCGGCCGCCCGGCGGGTAAACCGGACCGGTCGTCGGGCGTTGATCAGCCCATGCCCGAATCCGGCGCCGGCCCTTGCCGGTCCGCAAGGGCGCCAGTCAGGAGAGGACATATGTCGACCTGCTCATGTTCGAAACCTTCGGCGTGGACCACCATCAGCGCGCTCGTGGTGCTGCTTGGCATGCAGGGCACGGCCGCCCTGGCGGAGCCCGCCAATCATCCCGCGCGCAGTGATGCCGTGCGTGTCGCGGATCGCGGACAACGCCCCGCGGCGAGGCCGCAGCGTCCGCAGATGCCGCACGGCGACTACACCCGCCATACCGAAGTGCAGCGCACGAGCAACGGGCACACCAGCCACAGCACCGTGACGGGCGCCGACGGGCGCAGCGCAACGCGCGACTCGACCGTGGTGAACGATCGAGCCGCAGGCACGCGCACACGTGACACGACGTACACAGGTCCGGAAGGACGCACACGCACAGTCAACGATGTGACGACGCGTACCGACGACGGGCATACGCGACAGACGACCTACACCGATGCGCAGGGGCGCACGGCCACGCGCGAGGCGACGGTCATGAACGATCGCGATGCGGGAACGCGCACGCGCGATGTGACCTACACGGGTCGCGACGGCCAGGAGCGCGCGGTGCACGACGTTGCTCAGCGAACCGACGACGGCTACACACGCAATTCGACCTACACGAACGCCCACGGCGAGACGGCGACGCGTTCCGCGACCGTGAGCTGCGACAAGGCCGCCGGCAAGTGCACGAAGGACGTGCAGGTGGACGCGCCCTGACGACGGCTCTGATCGGGGAAACCACTAGACGCGCCTCGGGGCTGGGACGGATGACGACTCGCTCCCCGAGGCGCGTAGCGGAGATGCGCAGCCGATCACACATAATGCAGAGGGGCTGACGTAGTTTTGCGGCTCACCGAATCACGTGAGCTGCCAGGGAGTTCCCTACGCCCATAGGGACGTGACCATGCCAGGATGGAATCTGCGCTGCCGCCAGCCCCTCGTGTCATCCAGCGACGCATCCGCGCCTGCATGCGGCCCTGGAATTCTCCGATGAGCGGCGAACGCAATCGCGTCGTCATCGTCGCAGACGATTACCAGTTCCTCGATACGCTCACTGGCCCGAGCGCCGCCATCGTCCAGGAATGGCAGGTCGCGAATACACTCGAGCGCCTGGCGGAGTTCCTGATTCCCGCACCGCTCGCGGTCGTGATCGACCTGGAGGCGCCCGGCTTCGACCCGGTGGACGCACTGACGCTGCTCGAATCGACGCGGGCCGCGAGCAAGATCGTGCTGCTCACCGGCCCGGACCTGCGCAAGCTCGCGAACGCCAAGCGCGTCGCCGAAAACCTGTCGCTGGAGATCGCTGGCACGCTCGAGCGGCCGCTCATGATGAGTGCGCTCTCGAGGCTGCTCTCGCGGCATGCGGAGTCGCGCGCGCCCATCACCACCGAAGAGCTGCAGCGCGGCCTGCGCGAGCACGAGCTGTTGCTGCACTATCAGCCGATCTTCGCGCGACAGGCGGGTGAATGGCGCATGCGCAGTGCCGAAGCGCTGGTGCGCTGGCAACATCCGGGGCGCGGCTTGCTGTACCCCGGGCAGTTTCTCAAGCTCGCCGAATCGGCTGGTCTCCTGGGCGAGCTGACGGACTTCGTGTTCGCCGACGCCATGAGCCAGGCCGGCCGCTGGGAAGCGCAGGGTCTCGACCTCGCCGTCGACATCAATCTGTCACCGGGGCTGGTGCGCGACAGCGGCTTCCTCGAGCGTTTCATGCGCACGCTGAAGGAGTACGAGGTGTCACCTGAGCGCATCACGCTCGAGGTCATCGAGGCGGCGTCGCTTCAGGACCGCGAGCTGGTGCGAGATGTCCTGACCCGCCTGCGGTTGCACGGCGTCGGGTTGTCGCTCGACGATTTCGGCACCGGCTATTCCTCGCTCACGGAGCTCTGCCGCCTGCCGTTCAGCGAGCTCAAGGTCGATCGCACGCTGATCCACGACGTGCCCGATTCGCGCCAGGCGTCCACCGTCGTGTCGGCGATCATCGATCTCGCACATCGCCTGTCGATCCGCGTCTGCGCGGAAGGCGTGGAGACTGAACAGGCCTTCGAGTTCCTGAAGGATGCCGGCTGCGATTCGCTGCAAGGCGTGCTCTTCGCACCGCCGATGCCGGCGCGGGATCTGGAGCAATTCTCGAAACAGGAGCCGACCGCGGCGGTGGCGGCGCTGCGCGACGGCTCAACCGGTTGAGGGACTGCACTGCAAACGGCCCCTCGGGGGCCGCGGCGCGCTCAAAGCTATCCTCGGGCGCGCCGCGGCCCTTCTTGCGATCCCGGCCTCACTGACGCGCAGCAGCGCACACTTGGACACGATCCAGGCGCGCACTCGACTTGAACGCCCTCACAGATCGCACATCGCGACCCGCCGATTTCGTGACTGTCCCGGGGCGGCGAATTATGTTCAGCAACCTTGCGCCCGGGCGCTCACAGAGCGGAACCGTGCACTGAAACCATGAGCATCGTGCTGTCATCGGACAACAAGACGGGACCCATCACCCGTTCCTTGAGCGCGCGCCTCGTGGTGCTGATCGTCGGCGACGCGCGCGATGCGGAGCGCATCACTCGCGAGCTGGAAGGCTCGGGCTACACGGTCGCCGCACAGCATGTCGACACGCCGACCGCCTATGCGGCGGCGCTCGACAAGGGATCCTGGGACATCGTCATCGCAGCGCGCGAATCGGCGACGCTCAATGGCTCGGCGGTCGTGCAGGTGCTGCGTGAGCGGCAACTCGAAACGCCGGTCGTGGTGATCAGCGATCGCGTGGACGAGGTGTTGAGCCTCGAAGCGGTCGCGGCGGGCGCCGAGGACGTCCTCAAGCGCGAGGACCTCTATCGCCTGCCTTACGTCGTCGGCCGGATTCTCCAGCAAGCGCAGATTCGTCATGACCAGACTGCAATGCTGGAGACCGGCACGCTCATGCTGCATCGGCGGCGACGCGGACCGGGATTGCGTTTCCTTCTGTTCGCGACCCTGGCCGGCGCGGTGCTGGCGGCAGCGGGCACGGCCGGCTGGTACGTGAACGTCCGCGCGCAGCGCGCCCACGAGCAGCTCGAGAACCGCGTGCGTGATACCGCAACGACGTTGGCGCAGGCCGCCGCGGCTGCCCAGCACAAGCTCGAGCCGACACGCGAGCTCGCCGACCTGGTGGCGGCGCTCGCGCGGCAGCTGTCGCGCGAAACCGTGATCGTCGATCCGACCAAGACCGTGATCGCGCATTCGTTTCCATTTCATGTCGGCTCGCAGTTCGAGCACGAGCCGCACAACGAGGTGAGCCTCACGCTCCGTGACGGCACCGTCCGCAACTTCGTCCAGTTGACCGGCGGCGATCCGCCGCGCGTGTACCGCGTCGTGGCACCGGTGGTCTCGGAAGCGGGACCCATCGTCGGCGCAGTGATCGTCAACTACACCAGCGAGCGCGTCGAACTCGACGCGCAGTTGCGCACCGAGACGCGCAACGTGTTGCTCGCCGTCGGCGTCGTCGCCGGCCTCGGCGTGTTGATCTTCGCGATCCTCGTCATGCAACGCCTGCTGCTGCCGGTCGAGCGTCTGCGCGAAGCCGCCATTCGGCTGTCGCTCGGCTCGCTCGACATCGAGGTGCCGAAGGGCCCTGCGAATGAAATCGGTGATATCGCCGTCGGGATGGACACGTTGCGCAAGCGGCTCAAGAAGAGCGTGCTCGCGCGCCAGTCGGACATGGTGCAGCGACTGCGCGCCGAAGAAGCCCTGCGACAGGTGCACCTGCGACAGCGCCACCAGATCGAGGCGTCCGAATCGCGGGCCAAGGAAGTCACGCTGCTCGCACAGATGGGAGCATTGCTGCACGCCTGTGCGACCCGCGAAGAGGCCTGCAGGATCATCGCGCGTTCCATGGGCGAGCTCTTTCCCTGGCTGCCGGCGGCGCTTTACCTCGCGAATGCCTCGGGCGAAGACCTGAAGCCCGTGATCGCGCAGGGCAGCCTCGCGCGCACCGCGTCACCGATCGTCGCGGCCGATTGCTGGGCACTGCGGCGCGGCCAGGTGCATGTCGTGAGCCGCGATATCGGCGACCTGCGCTGCGCGCATGCGGGCGATGAAACCGTGCGTACCCTGTGCGTGCCGTTGATGGCCCAGGGAACCGCGCTCGGCGTGCTGCACGTTCGCGATTCCGCGGCCAACCGCAAGGACGGCGAGGAGGATGCGAGCAGCGCCTCACAGGCGCTGGCGGAGACCGTCGCCGAGCAGGCGGCTCTCTCGCTCGCTAACCTGAAACTGCGCGATGAGCTGCGGGAGCTGTCCATTTCCGACCCGCTCACGTCGCTCTACAACCGGCGCTTTGCGCAGGAAACGCTGACGCGCGAGATTCATCGCGCGCACCGCGAGCAGGGCTCGATCGGCATCATTACGTTCGATATCGATTACTTCAAGAACGTGAACGACAGCTACGGTCACGATGCGGGCGACGCGGTATTGAAGGCAGTGGCCGCCGAGCTGCAGGTCTCGATACGCGGCGGCGACATCGCCTGTCGCATGGGTGGCGAGGAGTTCGCGATCATGATGCCGGGCGCGACCCTGAAGGTCGCGCGTCAGCGTGCCGAGGAACTGCGCGCCGCCATCGCCGCACTGCGCTTGCGTCATGCGCAGGTCGACCTGCCCGCTGTTTCACTGTCCTGTGGCGTCGCCGCGTTCCCCGAGCACGGTGTCAGCGCTGACGCCCTGCTGCGCGCCGCCGACCAGGCGCTCTATCGGGCCAAGGAAGCCGGGCGCAACCGGGTCGAGTCCGCGGCCGCCGCTTGACACTCCGATCGTGAGTCATCGTTAATCGGGCCGCATGCCCGGTGAGCGATTCCACCCCGTCCATACCTCCTTCAAAGCACAAGCGCTCGCCGGCGTGGTGCTGGCCACGGCGCTCCTGTCGATCGCGCCGGAGCGCGGCGACGCGGTTGGCCGGATCGACATCGACATCGGCGACCTGGTGGGCAGCGACTGGTCGGCGCGCAACGTGAGCATCGCGCTCGAGCTGCCGGGCGCAGAGCAGACCATCGCGCGGGTCTTCGTCAAACAGGCGACCCTGATGCCCGAGATCGGCGCGTTGCGAGACCTGTCGATCACCTGCCCGAACCCGCTCGTGCGGGAGCCCCTGTTCGCCTGCAAGAGCGCGACGGTCTCGGGGCAGTTCGGCCGCTTCGGCCGCCAGCAACTGCGCGCCAGTCTCGAGTACCGCAGTGACAACGAAACGCTACGCTTCGCGATCGATGGACTGAGGGTCGCACAAGGACGCGTGCACGTGACGGGCCAGTGGCTCGAATCGGGTTGGACGCTCGCGGCAAAGACCGAAGGGCTCGCGCTGGCGTCGTTGCGCGAACTGATGAAGCCCTGGTTCGCGCTACCCGACGACCTAACGGTCGAGGGCAAGGCGTCCCTCGATGTGACGCTCCACGGCGCTGACACCATCGCGACGGCGCAGGTGGGTGGCACACTGAACGATGTCACCGCCAACAACGCGGCCGGTACGCTCGCCACCGACAAACTGAACGTGATTCTCGACACCGAGCTGAAGGCTGACGGCGCCGATTGGATCATCCGAGCAAAGATCGCCGCGCGCTCAGGACAGGCTTACAGCGATCCGATTTTCCTCGACTTCGCGCAACAGCCCGCCACCGCGACTGTCGCCGGCCGCTGGATCCCGGAGCCGGGCATCTTGCAGCTCAGCGAACTCAAGGTCGGCCAGAAGGACACGGTGATGGCCACGCTCGCGGGCGAGCTCGATTTCGGCGGCGAGATGCTGTTGCGCAAACTCCATGTGGACCTCGAACGGCTCGAGTTTCCGGTGGCGTTCACCAGCCTGATGTTGCCGTTCCTGCTCGACACCGAGCTCAAGGACCTCAAGATGGAAGGACACGTCTCGGGTGTCGTCGAGATGGAAGCGGGCCTGCCGGCGGCATTCGCGCTGGAACTCCATGAAGTGAACGCGACCGGCAATGTCGCCAGCTTCAGGGCGCTGGACGGACAGGTGAACTGGCTGTCATCTGCGCGACGTGATGCGCCGGGCGGCGCTGCATCACGCCTTGGCGCTGCGCCGTCGCGGCTCGAGTGGCAAGGCGGTGCGCTCTATGGGATCTCGACCGGCGCAACGCGCATCCATTTCGTCACGGCGGGTGCGGATTTCCGCCTGCTCGAGCCCACCGAGCTACCGATCCTCGACGGCGGGCTCGCGATCGAGGAGCTGAGTGTCCGCGAGCTCGGCGAACCGCAGATGTCGGTGCGCTTTGCGGGCGAGCTCAAGCCGATCAGCGTCACCCTGCTCAGCCGGGCGTTTGGCTGGCCGGAGTTCGCGGGCACGATTGCCGGACGGATCCCGCAGGTGAGCCTGGAAGAAGACGTCCTGTCACTCGGCGGCGATCTCGACGCCGAGGTGTTCGGCGGCCAGGTGAAGGTCAATGCGCTCAAGCTTCAGAACCCGCTCGGCGACTATCCGCAGTTGAGTGCCAACATCACGATGCGCAACCTCGATCTCGAGGCGGTCACCGGCACGTTCTCGTTCGGCAAGATCACCGGCCGACTGAATGCCGACATTCGCGATCTCGAACTCTTCCAGTGGGCGCCGATCAAGTTCGACGCGCGCCTCTACACGCCACCCGGTGACAAGTCCCGGCACCTCATCAGCCAACGCGCCGTCAACAACCTGTCGAACATCGGCGGTGGCGGCGGCGGCGTGACCGCGGCGCTGTCGAGCGGATTCTTGCGGTTTTTCGAAGACTTCCGCTATGACCGCCTGGGCTTGAGCTGCCGGCTGGAGAACGAGATCTGCCTGATGGATGGCATCGAGCGCCAGCAGGGCGAGTCGTACTACATCGTCAAGGGGAGCGGCCTGCCGCGCATCGACATCATCGGCAACGCGCGTCGCGTGAGCTGGAACCGCCTCGTGAGCCAGCTGACCGCCATCCAGGCGTCCGGGGGCCCGGTCGTGCAGTGATATGTTAATGTTCAGCCCGCATTCAGCGCGTGACCGAAGAATAGACGCAAAGGCCCTGGGTTCGAGGGCTGCGGCATGGTGCAGAGGAGGCCTGTCATGCGACGTCTGGTTCCAATCAAGCTCGCCCTGGTGAGCGTGCTGATCGCGGCATGCGTCACCATCAACGTGTATTTCCCCGCTGCGGCCGCCGAGAAAGCGGCCGACAAGATCATCGAGGACGTCTGGGGCAAGGACCAGGCTCCGGCCCCCACGCCGCCAAGTGACAAGACTTCGAGCCTCGCACCGCAAGCCGGGCGCTTGTTGTTTGCCGCGGCGGGCGCCGTGCTCGATTTCGTGATCCCCGCCGCGCACGCGCAGGCCGATCTCGACATCGCCACACCGGAGGTCCGCGCGATCACCGCGTCGATGGAAGGCCGTCACGCCTCGCTCTCCAAGTACTACGCTTCCGGTGCCGTCGGCTTCACCGCGGACGGCATGGTCGAAGTGCGCGACCAGAATGCGATCCCGCTGCCGGAGCGCAACCAGGCGCGCCAACTCGTCGCCGATGAAAACAAGGATCGTGCCGCGCTCTACGCCGCGATCGCCAAGGCCAACGCTCATCCGGAGTGGGAGCCTGAGATTCGCGACACCTTCGCCAAGCGCTGGGTCGCGAAGGCGCAGGCCGGCTGGTGGTACAAAGACGCTGGGGGATGGAAGCAGAAGTAAAGAGGGTTGGGGGTGAGGGCTTACTCTCTTATCCCCACGCCCCGATTGAGCAACGTCACCGCGAGTGCGAACAGCGCAATCGCGAACCCCAGCATGATTGCGTACGCGAGCCCGATGGGGACATCCGATACGCCCAGGAAACCGTAGCGGAAGCCATTCACCATGTAGAGGATCGGGTTGGCGTGCGACAACGCCTCAGCCCAGCCCGGCAGCAGTTTGATCGAATAGAACACGCCGCCCAGGTAGGTCAGCGGCGTCAGGATAAATGTCGGAAACCACGAGATGTGATCGAAATTCTTGGCGAAGATGGCGTTGATCAGGCCGCCGAGCGCGAACACCAGCGACGTCAGGATCACGGCCGACAGAATGATGAAGCCGTGATGGAGCGTGAGGTGCGTGAAGAAGAGCGCCACGGTCGTCACCACCGCACCCACGATCAGACCGCGCAGCATCCCGCCGCAGATGTAGCCCAGCACGATGAGCCAATTGGGGAGCGGCGAGACCGTCAGCTCCTCGATGTGCTTGCCAAAGCGGGCACCGAAGAACGACGACACCACGTTGGCGTAGGAGCTGGTGATCACCGCCATCATGATGAGCCCGGGCGCGATGTACTGGGTGTAGTTGTAGCCGCCCATCTGCCCGATGCGCTGGCCGATGAGATTGCCGAAGATGATGAAATAGAGCGACGCGGTCACCGCGGACGGCAGGATGGTCTGGCCCCAGATGCGCACGATGCGGCCGAACTCGCGGATGACGATGGTGTAGAAGCCGATGAGGTCCGGGCGGAAGCGCGACTCGCTCATCGCGCACCTTCGCCGCTGCCGTTGACCCTGCCCTCGACCAGTTTCATGAAGAAGTCCTCGAGCCGGTTCACCTTGTTGCGCATGCTCAGGACTTCGATGTTGCTCTCGCTCAGGCGCGCGAAGATGTCGTTGAGGTTCTGCTCGCGGTCGACCTCGATCTCGAGCGTGTGATCGTCGACCAGCTTCACCTCGTACGCGGGCAATGGCGGCGTTGCCGCGATGGCGTTGCGCAGATTGAAGACGAAGGTTTCCGTCTGGAGCTTGCGGATGACGTTGCTCATCCGGTCGTGCTCGATGATCTGCCCCTCGTCGATGATCGCGATGTGCCGGCAGAGGTGCTCGGCTTCCTCGAGATAGTGCGTGGTCAGGATGATCGTGGTGCCGCGCTGGTTGGTCTCGCTCAGGAACTCCCACATGGAGCGGCGGTTCTCGATGTCGACGCCGGCGGTGGGTTCATCGAGGATCAGCAGCTTCGGTTCATGCACCAGGGCGCGCGCGATCATCAGGCGGCGCTTCATGCCGCCGGAGAGGCTGCGCGCCATCGAGCGGCGCTTGTCCCAGAGCTGCAGTTGCCGCAGGTATCTTTCCGTGCGCTCGCGCGCGAGCTGGCGCGGGATGCCGTAGAAGCCCGCCTGGTTGACCACGATGGTCTCGACGGCCTCGAACTGGTTGAAGTTGATCTCTTGCGGCACCAGCCCGATGCAGGACTTCGCGAGCTCGAGCTCGCTATCCGTGTCGTGGCCGAACACCTCGACCTTGCCGCCGGACTTGTTCACCAAGGACGTCACGATGCCGATGGCGGTCGTCTTGCCGGCGCCGTTGGGCCCCAGGAGCGCGAAGAAATCGCCCTCCTCCACGTCGAGATCGATGCCCTTGAGTGCCTGGACGCCGTTCTTGTAGGTTTTGGTGAGATTCTTGAGCGACAGCGCCAACATATGCGTGGGGAGTTTTCAGGGCGCAGCAGGTTAGCACAATGTCCGTAAACCAGGCCCTCAGCCGCTTCCTGGTGCTGATCGCGGTCTTCACCGTGGTGCAGATCGCACTGCAGGTGCCCTATCTGCCTTCACCGATTGCGGTGCGCTTCGATGCGGCGGGCACCGCGGTGGCGTGGAGCTCGGCGCAGCGCTTCGCCACGATCAACGTGATGATCGTGGCCCTGATCGTCACCGCCTTCCTCATCATCCCCGGCATGCTGACCCGACGCCGGCGGCTGAAGTGGCGGCTGCCCAACCGCGAGTACTGGCTCGCACCCGAGAGGCTGCCGAAGACCATCGAGTACGTACAGCGACAATTCCTGTGGTACGGGATCGTCACGTTGCTATTGCTCATGGCGGTGTTCCAGCTGGTGGTCGATGCGAACAGTGTGCAGCCCGCACGACTCAACGCGAGGCGCCTCGGTTGGCTGCTCGCAAGCTACATCGCGTTCATGATCGTGTGGGCCTGGTCGCTGTGGCGGAAATTTTCGCGCCCGCCTCCCGCCGAGCGTGAAAACCCCTTCGACTGAGGCCGTCGTGTCGTACCGGGTGCTCGCGGATTTCATGGTGCTGGTGCATGGCGCCTTCGTGGTGTTCGTCGTGCTGGGGGGCCTCCTCGTGCTGTGGAGCATCCGCTGGGCGTGGGTGCATTTGCCGGCGGCAATCTGGGGCGCATGGGTGGAGTTCGCCGGACAGATCTGTCCGCTGACGCCGCTCGAGAATCAGCTGCGGCACCTGGCCGGTGAGCGTGGCTACACCGGCGGCTTCATCGAGCACTACATCATCCCGCTCATGTATCCGCCGGGCCTGACGCGCGAAACCCAATTCGCCCTGGCTTGCGTGCTGGTCGCGGTCAACCTCGTGGCCTACGGTATCGCGATGGTGCGCGCGTATCGGTCACGGAAAGTGTGACGGTGATTGGTAGGCGGGGCAGGATTCGAACCTGCGACCTCGCGATTATCGATCGCGTGCTCTAACCAGGCTGAGCTACCCGCCTGCACTCACATCCCCGGGTCGGCAGGATGCGGGTGCGCGATCGTAACTCAGGTTCGCACCGAACGGCCTGCGGAAGTCAGTTCCGCCGCCATCATCTGCAAGCCGACGAGACGAACGTCCAGGGGCGGCGAGGCGCTCGCAGCCGGCTCGAGCAGTTGCAGCCAGAAGCCGGCCCGGTCCGGCCACCGCGGCGCGAGCAGGTGCTGACCGGACGCAGCAAGATTCTGCAGGGTGGTCAGCGTGAGCATCTCGAAGGCGCTCAGCGTCTGGTCCGTCATTCCCAAGACGATGCGCGCCGCGGCGGGATTCACGCGCGCGAGATGCCAGGCATAGAACAATGCGAGCTCGGCGAAACTGACCAGGGCTTTCTCCGGCGCTCCCTCCTGGTCAGCAGGGCGAGGCTCGTGGACGGCGGTATTGCCTGCTATGCCGCGCCAGTAGGCGCCATCGTTGAAGCTTGCCGTGAAAAGCGAGAACGGACAGCGCGCGATCTCCACGCAGCGCTCCGGCGTGAGCGCAATCAGGGTTGCCCCTACAGGCTCCGGCAGCCGGCCACTCCCGCTTCGCACCGGCCACAGCCGCGGCATGTTCATGAGAAGCGTAAGCCAGCGACGATTGAGCTCGTGCAACGGCTCGAGTACCGCGGCGCTCAACACCGCGTTTGCGAGCCATTGGCGCGATGCGTTCGCGGCGGGCGTCATTGAGCGTTTGTCCGGCATCGGCGCACTCCGGGGTTTTCCCGCGGATTCTCGCTGATTCTGCCCTTGTGAGGCACCTGGAAATTGTGGTTTATTTATTTCAAACAAAGATATATGTCATTGTGTTTACAGACAATTTTGATAGAATATCATTTAAATACCGTCATAGATACCGACAAGGTAGACGGGCTGCTGCCGACGTGGTGGCCCCGCTTCCATAGCGCCGACCCGTTGAGCGTTGCACTTCGTGCGCTGCTTTCTCAGGAGCTAGTGGCCCGCGCACCGTTGCAAGCACACGGAAATGCCTTCGCACCGGCCGTGTA
>DATIEU010000495.1:0-3082 GCA_035455565.1 Steroidobacteraceae bacterium
CTCACCGGCGCGAGCCTGCCGGGCGAATGTCTTGTCGTTGGGGTCGGCGGTCGCGATCTGCGTGAGCGCGTAGAACAGAGTCGCCTCCGGGTCCTCCGGAAACTGCTCATGAACGCGTTGCCAGCCGCCGTCGAAGGCAACGAGATTCTTCGCCTCGATTCCGCCGCGCCCAACCGCGTAGTACGCCTCGACAGCCGCGATATACGCGTTCTCGCGGGCCGTCTTCGCACCGCGGCGCTTGGCCTCGCCTACCAGGGCCTCGCCCCGGGCGAACATGGCTGCATCGGGTGGATCGGACCAGAGCGGGTGAATGTACGTCATCGCCTCGCCCCAATAACTCATCGCGCAATCGGGTTCGGCGTTGGCAGCCGCCGCAAAAGCTCGTGCAGAGTCCTCGTACGTCATGTGATGCAGCAGGGCCAGGCCCTCATTGATGTAGGCTCGTGTCGCGTCCCGACAAGACACCGGAAACTCCACAGAGCCCAGCTTCGGTCCGTAGCTCTGCGCGTGCGAATGCGGGTTGTCGGCCCGGGATTGGGCGATACTGATGCCCATAGCAAAGGTCAGCGTCCAAACCACCATGCGTGCTCGAGTCATGTTCGGCTCCCTGCGTCCGAATGGAGTCATCGGCCCGTGATCGTTCATCTCGTCGACGGCACTTACGAACTCTTCCGTCATTTCTACGGCCTGCGGCGCTTCAACCAGGGCAAGGATGCCCCCTTCGGCGCCGTGACGGGAGTCCTCAACACCGTGCTCGAGATGTTCGAAGGCGGAGCCACTCATCTTGGAGTCGCAACTGACCACATCATCGAGTCGTTCCGCAACCGCCTTTGGCCAGACTACAAGACCGGCGCGGGCGTCGAGCGCGCCCTGCTCGCCCAATTCCAGCCGCTCGAGGAAGCGCTCGCCGACATGGGCGTCGCAGTGTGGCCGATGATCGAGCTCGAGGCGGACGATGCGCTCGCCTCTGCGGCACACCTGGCGGCCGCCGATGCGCGGGTGCAGAAGGTGTGCATCTGGACGCCGGACAAGGATCTCGCACAATGTGTCCAGGGCGAGCGCGTGGTGCAGATCGATCGCCGCTCGCAAAAGATTCGGGACGCCGAGGGTGTGCGCACAAAATTCGGCGTGACGCCCGACCTGATCGCCGACTACCTGGCCTTGGTGGGCGACAGCGCCGATGGTTATCCTGGCATCGATGGCATCGGCGCCGCGACTGCTGCGCGCTTGATTGCGCGCCACGGCGCACTCGAGAGTTTTCCGCCGAACGTGCTTGGCGAGCGGCGCGAGCTCGCGCTCCTGTTCAAGAACCTGGCCACGCTCAGAACCGACGCGCCGCTCTTCAAGAATGTAGATGAATTGAAATGGCGCGGCCCGCTCGAGTCCTTCGTGGCGCGGACCAGGCAGATGGGAAGCGAGCGGCTACTAACGCGTGCACAGAACGCAGCGAAGCACATAGACGCCCAACAGGTAAGCCAACCCGCGTTCAGCAAATAGCCGACTTCAGTTGCAGCTGGTCAGCGAGTTCACCCACTCGGTCAGCAACGCCGCGCCCGCAGTATCCACCTGCGCTGATCCGACAGGCGGCATGCCGTTGGCGTCGCGCCGGCTCATGCGGGCGATCACCACCGAGCGCGCCGCGGCGCCCGGCGCGATGAGCCGCGCGTTGCTGAGGCCGAGGTCGCCCAATGAGGGCGCAACGTCGCACGCGTTGGTATTCGCGAGTGCCGTCGAATAGCGGAAATCCATGGTGGCGGTCGTCGGGCCGCCGGGGCGATGACACTGCGAACAGTTGGTGTGCAGGTACGCGCGTGCACGCTCGCTCAGCGTGCCGGCCGTTCCGGCCGGATTGGCGTACGGCACCTCGGCTGCCGGATCGGCGATCGGCGGTGTCAGCACGTTGATCGCGTTGAGCGTCACCAGCTGGTGCGCATCGCGCCCGGTCTGCGGATACGTGATGTTGAACGCAAGTTGTCGCGTCTCCAGGCCGAGCGAGCGGCCGGCAGATTCCGAGTGACACTGCAGGCACTGCGCCTCGCTCGGGTAGATCCATGGCTGGCCGTCAATCGTCACCCGCTTGCCGCCGCGCACGAGCGTGGCATCGGTGCCCTGGGTGTTCCACTCGTAACTGTAGCCCGCCCAGATGCCGTCGGGATGACGCATGAAGAGACGCGTCTCGATCAACCGGTTATTGCGATGGAAGTTCTTTACGAGCACCGTGCCGTTCGGGAAATCCCAATCGCCATCGGCGCCGACGGTGATGTTCTGTCCGTTCGGCAATCCGATCCAGCGCTCCTTCACCGCACCGTCCGACCAGAATGCCGCGTTGGGCGCATAGGGAATCAGCCCGCTCGCCGGCTGCGTCGCGTTCGACGCATTCACGCAGCCGGTGTCGGAGAGTTGCGTGGCGACGCCTGCGCCACCGCCAACACTTGCGCCGGTGATGCGTTGCAAATCGCCGCGGAGACTCACGACGTAGAGCTCGCCGTCGTGGCTCTCTGCAAATGAGGACATGACCAAGCCCGACTCGAGCCCGCCGGTCATCGTCATCGTGGGCTGCGTGTCATTGGCTATGTCCCAGATGCGTCCGGAATAGGCGTCGGCGAAAAGGTAGCGGCCAACGAGACCGGGAATCGCTGTACCGCGGTACACGTAGCCGCCTATGACGGCGACCCCGAGCGTGTGCGGGTATTCGGCCACCGGCCATATCGGATTTGCGGGCGGGCCCTGGCAGTTTAAGCCCGTCTCTCGCGTACCCTCGAAGCAGCGCCAGCCGTAGTTGCCGCCGCGCACGATGCGATCAATTTCCTCGATGTCCTGGCGGCCGACATCGCCGGCCCAGAGGTCGCCGGTCTGGCGATCGAAGCTCCAGCGCCAGGGATTGCGCAGGCCCCACGCCCAGATCTCCGGGCAGCTCTGCGGGCCGGAGCCATTCACGTTGCACAGCTCGGTGCTGGCCGCGAACGGATTGTCGGCCGGGATGCGATAAAGCGCGGTGCCAGTCGTGCCCCTGACGTCGATGCGGATCATCTTGCCTTTCAGCGTCTTCAAATCCTGGGCGTCGTTCCGGGCCGCGGAGTTG
>DATIEU010000496.1:0-13148 GCA_035455565.1 Steroidobacteraceae bacterium
GCACTCTCTTCGACGCACGCCGCGGCCATGGCATGCTCATCCGTCACAACCGGACCGCGCAAGATTCATGAAGAAGAACGTCATCATTCTGACCTACGGCTTGTCCGGCAGCTCCGTACTCACGGGGCTCCTGGTGCGGGGCGGCTACTGGCCGGGCGCCAAGACCTACGTAAAGCCCGACTACGATACGTTCGAGAACGTGCGGCTTATCGACCTCAACAAGCAGCTCTTCGCGGCGGCCCACTTCAGCGGTAACTACGAGAACAGCTACTCGCCCGAGGCATTGCAGGCAGTAACCGATTTGCGGAACAAGGTCGATCCGGCGCCGTTCCGTCAGCTCATCGCCGAATGCGATCAGTATCGCCCGTGGATATGGAAGGATCCGCGGCTATGGCTGACGATCCGCTATTGGGCGGACCTGCTCGATCTCCAGAACATTCAGTTCGTGCTGCTCACACGCACGCCGCTGCAATCCTGGATTTCATACAACCTGCGCAGGCAGGTGCAGTCCTATGGTTACGCGCAGCGCTACTGCACGCAGATCGAAGCCTCGATCGAGCAATTCCTCGACGAGCGCCGACTTGCGCGCCACGAAATCCTGTTCGACGACCTGATCGTGCGTCCCGAGGCAACACTCGAAGGCCTCAACGCATTCCTCGGGACCTGTCTCAATGCCGAGGATTTGCAGGCGGTCTACAACCAGCCGCTGCGCCGTGCGCCGCGCAGCACGCTCGACCTCGTCAAGGCCGCGATGATCTACGCTCGCAATTATGGCGAGCGCCAGCGCTGATACTCCACGCGGGCACCTGCTGCGCGGCTCCGCATGGATGATCGCCATGCGCTGGGCGACCCGTGCGCTCGGCCTGGTCAGCACGGTCATCCTGGCGCGGCTGCTCGCGCCCGAGGATTTCGGCGTGGTGGCAATGGCCATGGTCGTGGTCGGCTTCCTCGAAGTCTTCACGCAGACCGGGGTCGATCTCGCGCTCATTCGCGACGAGAACGCGACGCGCGAGCACTACGATACGGCGTGGACGTTCGAGATCCTGCAGGCGGCCGGATTGGCGCTCGCGCTGTTGGTGGCGGCACCGTTCGCGACGCGCTATTTCGGCGACCCGCGCGTGCTCGCGGTGATGCAGCTCCTGTCGCTGCGGGCGCTGGTCGGTGGCTTCGAGAATATCGGCGTCGTGGCGTTTCGCCGCGAGATGAATTTCGATCGCGAGTTCTGGTTCGGCGTCTTCAAGAAGATGAGCACGGTGGCGCTGACCATCGTCGCCGCGTTCGCGTTCCGTAGTTACTGGGCCCTCGTGATCGGCCTGGTGGGTGGCCGTCTGCTCGACGTCTTGATCAGCTTCCTCATGCATCCGTACCGCCCGCGGCTCACGCTCGCGCGCTTCGGGGACATCTGGGGATTCTCGCGCTGGCTGCTACTCGCGCGGGTCGCCAACCTTGCCAATCGCAAATTGGATGAATTCATCGTCGGCGGCCAGGCCGGCACCACCGCGATGGGCAATTACTTCATCGCGTCGGACATCGCGACGGCACCCGCGGAGGAAGTGGTGCTGCCGATGTCGCGGGGGATCTTCCCGGTCTATAGCCGCCAGCAGAATGCCCGGCCGCAACTGGCCGAGAGTTTCTACACCGTGCTGCGCTCGACCGCGTACCTGTGCGTGGCGTTGGGGCTGGGTGTTTCCGCGGTCGCTCGCGAACTCGTGCCGCTCCTGCTTGGCGAGCAGTGGCTCGCCGCCGTGCCGCTCATGCAGTGGCTGGGCATCTGGGGCGCGCTGATGGGTGTCGCGCTCGCGATCGATCCGCTGCTGCTCGCCACCGGCCGCGCAAGCCTGCTCGCCTCGTTCAAATGGATGCAACTCGCCGTGCTCGCGCCGGCCCTGATCTACGGTGGAATGACGTACGGCGTGGTCGGTGTTGCTGCCGCCAAGACGCTGGTCATGGCGGCCATGTTGCCGCTCTTCCTCGCCTGGATCTCGCGCACTGAGGGCCTGGCTTTGCGGCGTCTATTGGGTGCGATCACCCCGGCCGGGATAGCCGGGGCCACGATGTATGCAGGCGTGCTGGCGATTGCAGGCGCATTACACGCGCTGTCGTTGTGGATGCGCCTGATCGCCGAGGTCGCGGCGGGTGCCTTCTTCTACGTGGCGATCGTCATGCTGCTGTGGATTCTGCGCGGCGCCCCCAGCGGTCCGGAGCGCGAGCTGCTCGAGCGCGTGCGGCGCCTGTTCGCGCGCACGTGATCGCGCGTCGTGAGCCTCAGCGCGCCTTGAACTCGTCGGGTGTCAGCTGGTGGCGGGACAGCAGCTTGTAGAAATCCGTGCGGTTGCGCTTGGCGAGACGCGCCGCCTGACTCACGTTGCCGTTCGTGATCTGCAAGAGCTGCGAGAGGTAGCTGCGCGTGAACTCGTCGCGCGCTTCGTCGAACGAGGGCAGCCTTGACGGTGAGCCGCCGAGCGACTGCTGCACGAGCTCGGCGTTGATGATCGGTGTGCGCGAGAGCGCCACGTTCTGGCGCACCACGTTGTGCAGCTGGCGGATGTTGCCGGGCCATTCCGCGGTGGCCAGTAATTCGACCGCTTCCGGCGCATAGATCTTGCGCGTGCCCGATTCGCGGGTGATCTGCTCGAGAAAGTGAGCGACCAGCAGCGGAATGTCCTCGCGCCGCTTGGCGAGCGGCGGCATCTCGATGTGCACCACGTTCAGCCGGTAGAAGAGATCCTCGCGAAAGCTGCCGTTGCTGAGAAGCTGCTGCAAGTCGCGATGGGTTGCGGAGATGACGCGCACGTTGACCGGGATCGCATCGGTGCTGCCCACCGGGCGCACCTGGTTCTCCTGCAGGACGCGCAGGAGCTTGACCTGCAACCGCATCGGCATGTCGCCGATCTCATCCAGGAGCAACGTTCCGCCGTCGGCCGCCTGGAACAGGCCCTTGTGCGAGCGGATGGCGCCGGTGAACGCACCCTTCTCGTGTCCGAAGAGCTCGGACTCGAGGAGATCCTCGGCCATCGCGCTGCAATTGATGGCGACGAACGGCTGATCGTGGCGCTGGCTCGCGCGGTGGACGGCGCGCGCCATCAATTCCTTGCCGGTGCCGCTCTCACCCGAGATCAGCACACGCGCATCGGTGCCCGCGACCATGTGCGCCTGTGCGAGGCGCTCTTCCATGAGTGGACTGCGCGTGATGATCTCGGCGCGCCAGTCCTCGTCCGACTGCGGGAAGCCGGAGATCTTGAGCGCCTTCTCCACCTGTGCGAGTAGTTCCGCCTTGTCGACGGGCTTGGTGAGGAAACCGAAGGCACCGCTCTGCGTCGCATGCACCGCATCGGGGATCGTGCCATGCGCCGTGAGGATGATGACCCGCAGACCCGGCCAGCGACTCTGCAACTCCTTGAGCAGGCCGATACCGTCCATCTGGTCCATGCGTAGGTCGGTGATCACCAGGTCGGGGCGGAACCGGGCGGCGGCGCTCAGCGCTGCCATGGCGCTCTCCACCGCCTCGACGTCGTAGTTCTCAGCGCGTAGCCGGATGGTGAGCAGCCTGAGCAGGCCTGGGTCGTCATCGACCACCAGTATCCGGGCCTTGCGCTTGTTGGAAGAGGTCAAAGGGCGGTGCTCACCGGATGGACATCCCAGCGGCGATTATAGCGTGACCGGCGGGATTTCAGGGTGAGCGGTTGCTGTCGGAGGGTGAGCGCTCGACGATCGACCGCTCGATGCGCTTGATCTCGTCGAGCTTGGCCTGGGCTTCGGCCAGCGCTTTCTTGAGGCGCGTATTCTCTTCTATCTCGGCCTGCAACCGCCGGTTCGTGGAGGCGCTGCGCTCGCGCTCCACACGGACCGCATCGCTTTGCAGGCGCGCATTCTCGGCCTGCAGGATCAGGCGCTGCTCGGCATCTCGCAGGCACACCCAGGCGAGCGCCCGCTCGGCCGGGAGCAACGTTTCCGGTCTTGCCAGCAGCTCCGTGAGCAATTGCCGCGCGGCAGCGGGATCCGCCTGGCCGTGTCCCGGAGTCGCGAGCGCGAGCGCGTAGCTCAGGCGGTTGCTGGTCGTGGGCGTGAGCTCCGCGGCATCGCGCGCCGCACGCACGATCTCGGCTTGCTCGGCGGGCGTGGCCTGCGTCAGGCGCGCCATCATGTCGAGGTGCGTACCGATCACCGCGAGTGATGGATCGGGTTGAGCGACGGGCAAAGGTTCGGGCCCTTCGTCCGGCTGCGGCATGAGGGTACACGCCGCAGCGCTCAGGACCGCGCACAACATGGCGAGCGTGCGCATAGCGTCACGCCGCATGCGCTGATTCTCCCGGCGCGGCGGTGCCCGGTTGCCGCAGCGGCAGCCGGATACGGAAATGCGCGCCCTCGAACTGGCCGTCGACCAGCTCGATCGTGCCGCCGTGCGCCTGCACGAACTCGACGACCACGGACAGCCCGATGCCGGTGCCCTTCAACGGGCCGCCCTGCGGCGACTTGCCCTGGTAGAACGCCTCGAAGATGCGGCCACGCTCCTCCGGCGGAATGCCGGGCCCTGTGTCGGCCACATCGAGAACCAGATGGTCGCGCGCGGCCTGTGCGTGGATGTGAATCGTGCCGCCGTGGGGGGTGAACTTGATCGAGTTCGACAATAGATTGTCGAGGATCAGCTTGACCTTGCCGCGGTCTGCGGCGATGGTGACATCCTCCACCCGCACGTCGAGTCGCACGCGCTGACCGACCAGCGTGAGCTGCTGGCTCTCGAGCACGGCCTTGACCAGCGGGCGCAGGCGGAATTCACTGACGTCGAGACCGACGCTGCGCGCCTGCCATTCGCTGAAGCTCAGCAGGTTCTCGATCAGCCGCTGCAGCTTCATGCCGTTCTCGCGCAGGATCGCGGTCACCTCCCGCTGATCGTTGTCGAGCTGGCCAACCGCGCCGTCGAGCAGGAGCTCGGTGCCCTCGCGAATGTTGGCGAGCGGCGTCTTGAGCTCGTGCGACATGTGCCGCAGGAAGCGGTTCTTCTCCTGCGCGAGCTCGAGGAGACGGGTACGCAGCCATTCGAGCTGGCGCCCCAGCGCCACCAGGTCGTTCGGACCGGAAACCTTGATCGGGCGCGAAAACGTGCCGCGGCCGAGTTCGTTGATCACGCGATCGATCTGGCGCAACGGGCGCAACAGCAGCAGCGTGAACACGAGGATGAGTACCAACGTGCCGGGGATCAGCGCCGCGGTCTGCCAGAAGAGGCTGCGCTGCGCTTCTTCCGTCGCCCGTTGCAGCGTCCCGAGCTGCTCATCGATCTGGCGCCGGCTGGTCTCCGCCAGTGCGGTCGCCGTTTCCCACAGCCGCGAGAAGTTTCCGACGGCCTGCGCCAGTTGCGGACTTCGCGGGGCGCTGGTCGAGAGCGTCAGGCGAATGGCGGCGCTCTCGGTGCGCAGCATCTGCAGCTGCGCGGCGCTACGCTCCTCGTGCTTCAGCTTGCCGAGGGCGTCCAGGGTGTCCTGGAAGCGCTCGTGGTTCTGGCGATAGATCTGCAGGAGCTCGCGATCCGCGATCACCTGGTAGAGCCGTGCGTTGCGTTCGAGGGAAGCGATCTGCTCGAACAACAGTTGGTTGTAACGGGCCGACTGCACACCCTGGACAACCAGCGTCTGGCTGCGCTCCGCCAGGCGGCGAATCTGCACCGTGGCGCTCACGATGGCGATCAGCAGCGGGACGGCCACCAGGCCGAAACCCAGCAACATCAGCCCGCTCAGGGATCGGGGCTTGCTCAGACGCATGGGCCTTGGATTCTAGCAGCCGAACACGTTTTCGACGGGTCGTTCGCGGCGCCGTTTTGAGGCCGGGTTCACAACCCGCGCGATGTTCACTGCCACGGTCGCGCCACCAGGCGGCGTTCCCACTCGAGGGAGCTCTGCACGATGCTCTCGAGATCGTCGTAGCGCGGCGCCCAGTTGAGCAGTCCCCGCACCTTGTCGGCGCGCGCGATCAGGGTTGGCGGATCGCCGGGCCGGCGCGGCTCTTCGCGGATCTGCAAGCGCCGTCCCGCGAGTTTCTCCACCATCGCCAGGACCTGGCGCACGCTATACCCGTGGCCATAACCGCAATTGAGCGTCGCCGATTCGCCGCCCTTGCGCAGGTAGGTGAGCGCCTTCAGGTGCGCATCGGCGAGATCCTCGACATGAATGTAGTCGCGCACGCCGGTGCCGTCGGGAGTCGGATAGTCCGTGCCAAAGATCGATACGCCCGGTCGCTTGCCCACCGCGGCTTCGCACGCCACCTTGGTCAGCAGCGTCGCGGCGCGCGTGGACTGCCCGATGCGCCCGCGCGGATCGGACCCCGCGACATTGAAATAGCGCAGGATCACGTGACGCGGACCGCCGGCGGCTCCCAGGTCCCGCAGCATCCACTCGCTCATCAATTTCGATGTGCCGTACGGATTGATTGGAGCGGTGGGCGAATCCTCAGCGGCGATTCCTCCGGCGGGAATGCCGTACACCGCCGCCGTCGAGGAGAACACGAAATAGCGCACGCCATGTTTCGCGCAGCTCTCGAGAAGGTTACGCGTGCTGCAGGTGTTGTTGCCGTAGTACTTGAGGGGGTTCGCCACCGATTCGGGTACCACGGTATGGGCGGCGAAGTGCATCACTGTGTCGATGCCGTGCTCCTGCAGGAGCCTGCCGACCAGTTCGCGGTCGCCGGAATCTCCGGCGGCGAAAGTCGCGTCCAGCACCGCCTGGCGGAAACCCGTGGATAGGTTGTCGAGCACGACGACGCGTGCACCCGACTCGGTGAGCTGGCGTGCGACGTGGCTGCCGATGTAGCCGGCGCCGCCCGTCACGAGGATTGCGGACTGTGCCATGTTCGGTGAACGGAATCAGATGTTGAGGTTGTGGCGCCCGGCTCCGGCCGGGTCGCGCTGATCGCAAGGTAGATGAAGTCCACCAGCGCGTCAGAGCGCAGGACCTCATCGTGCCCTGAAGGTTCCGTGTAACGAAAATTCCCCGGTGCCAACTCGCGCCACGGCGCGCGGGCTGGCAGTTGCAACGTGAGGCCGCCGGCACCGTCCAGCCGCAGGCTGGCGGCCGGTACGATGTACGGATCGCGGCTCACTTGCACCGTGAGATAAAGAATGGAGCGAGTTGCGTCCGGGGCCACGTGTTGCGCGCCGGCACTGTCGCGACCCAGACCGTAGGGGCTTTCATCGACATCGGGCTCCGGCCCGCCGTTGAGCGCGATCTGCACGGCGCTATCGCCCGCATTGCGCGCGAACGCCGGGCACATGTCGCCGTGACCCGTGCCGTCCGGCTGCGGACACTTCCAGTTGGTGCCGTGATTGGCGCCGCTCGTCGAGATCCAGGTGCGCACCCGATCGGGCCGCAACCGTGCGGCGTACCAGCGACTGCTGAGCGCGCCCATGCTGTGACCAACGAGATTCACACGCGCGGACATGGCGCCGGAAGCCGGATGCGCCGCCAGCAATCGTTCCACATAGGGCGCGAGCTCCTGCTCCGCGGCTTGCGCGATCGCCAGGTTGCCGTCGGAATAATCGAGCGCATGCAGGCAATCACGCGGGACACCTCGGGCCGCGAGTCCGGCGATCAGGTGATCGAAGATACTGGAGTCCTGGCCGAGGCCATGCACGAAGATCACCGGGCCTGAGCTGCAGTCTGCAGCTCGTGTCTTCGCAGGCAGAGACAGACTGGTAGCGAAGCAGCAGAGCAGGCTTGCGACGAGCCAGATTCGCTGTCGCCCCCCGGGAATGCGTACCATCGGGCAATCATCCGTTGCGGCGGTGCCCTTGTCGAGCATTGATGATGGATCTCGCCAACGAGAATTCGCTGACACCCTTCGAGCGGCTTTCCCCCGATGTCGTGATCGCCGCAGTCGAGGCGGCGGGTGAGCGCTGTGACGGTCGCGTGCTCGCACTCGGCAGCTACGAGAATCGCGTGTACCAGGTGGGACGCGAAGAGTCGGACCCGGTAGTGGTGAAGTTCTATCGGCCGCGGCGTTGGTCGGATGCCGCCATCCGCGAGGAGCACGCGTTCGCGCTCGAGCTCGCGGCTGCCGAGGTGCCGGTGGTCGCGCCGCTGGTGGTGCATGGCGAGACACTGCTCGAGCACGAAGGCTTTCGGTACGCCGTCTATCCGCGCCGTGGCGGGCATTGGCCCGAGCTCGGCACCAAGGACGACCGTATATGGATGGGTCGATTCATCGGCCGCATGCATGCAGTCGGTCGCGCGCGCACCTTCGAGCATCGCCCCAGGTTGAGCGTGGCGAGTCACGTGGCGCAGGCCCGCGATACGGTGCTCGAGAGCGGCTTCCTGCCCGACTACCTCGGCGCTCGCTACCGCGACACGACGCAGGAAATACTCGAACGACTCAACAGTTCTCTGGCACCGGATCTGGAGCGCTCGCGCTTGCGTATCCACGGCGATTGTCATCGCGGCAACATCCTGTGGACTAACGCCGGTCCCCACTTCGTGGATCTGGACGACTGCATGAGTGGTCCCGCTGTCCAGGATCTTTGGATGCTGCTCGGTGGCGGCCGCGAAGAGATGCGCTCCGAGGCGGCCGACCTGCTCGAGGGCTACGAGCAGTTCGCCACTTTCGACCGGACAGAGCTCACGCTCATCGAACCACTGCGCGCTCTGCGCCTGGTTCACTACGCTGCGTGGCTCGCGCGGCGCTGGGAAGATCCCGCGTTCCCGTTGGCGTTCCCATGGTTTGCCGAGCCCCGCTACTGGGAGCGTCACGTCGCGGTGTTGCAGGAGCAGATCGGGACTCTGGACGAAGATCCGCTCACCCTCTGACCCGGGCTTGCTCTGCACCATCGGACCAATGCAGAGCTTGCCTTGCTTGTGCTAACTTGCGCGCACGTCGGGGGACACGCGCAACAGGGAAAATGACCAGTCGCAGAGACTTTTTCATGGTCGCGATCCTCGCGGCCTCGCTGACCGGCTGCGGCGAGGATCCCGAACCGGCGACCACCGGCGCACCCGCACCGACACCCGCCACCAAGCCAGCTGCCCCTGCCAACGATGCGGAAGCGGCCACGCGTGGCATGGTCAGCGGGGTCGCCCCCGGACGCGCAGCGGATGCCGCGGTGGATCTGAAGTTCGATCTCAAGTCGCGTCCCGAAGTGGGGAAGCCCCTGACCATCGATATCGCGCTCCTGCCCAAGGTCGCTTCCGAGGTCATGAACGTGACGTACCTCGCCAACGAAGGGCTCACGGTACAGACCTCGACGACGCCGGCCAAGTACGAACACGTGCAGTCCGGTTCCGTGTACCGTCATCAGGCGATCGTCGTCCCGAAGGAAGAGGGCGTGTTCTCGCTCAGCGCCATTGTGATGGTCCAGACCGACGCGGGCGACGTGACACGCGCGTTCTCCATACCGGTCGTGGTCGGAGCCCCTCCGGACGAAGCGAGAAGCGCGCAGCCGTGACGGCCGCGCTGCGCAACATTGCCATCATCGCGCACGTCGATCATGGCAAGACCACCCTCGTCGATGAGCTGCTGAAGCAGTCGGACACGCTCGACGAGCGCAAGCAACTGCCCGAGCGGGCGCTCGATTCGAATGCGCTCGAGCGCGAGCGCGGCATCACCATCCTCGCCAAGAACATCGCCATCCGCTGGGGCGAGTACCGCATCAACATCGTGGACACGCCGGGTCACGCCGACTTCGGCGGCGAAGTCGAGCGTGTGCTGTCGATGGTCGATTGCGTGTTGCTCCTCGTGGATGCGGTCGACGGTCCGATGCCACAGACGCGTTTCGTGACGCAGAAGGCGTTCGCGCATGGACTCAAGCCCATCGTGATCATCAACAAGATCGATCGCGAGGAGGCGCGTCCCGGCTGGGTACTCGATCAGACCTTCGATCTGTTCGATCGCCTCGGAGCGACCGAGCAGCAGCTGGACTTTCCGGTCGTGTACACCTCGGCGCTGCGCGGTTTCGCGACGCTCGATCCCGCGCGTCCCGCGACCGACATGCAGGCGCTCTTCGAGACCATCGTCAGTCACTGTCCCGCGCCCGACGTGGATCCCGAGGGTCCGCTGCAACTGCAGGTGAGCCTGCTCGATTATTCGAGCTACGTGGGCGCGATCGCCATCGGCCGCATCAAGCGCGGGACACTCCGACGCAACGCTGCCGTGACGGTGGTCGATGTCGCGGGCCATGAACGCAGCGAGCGCGTCGGCCAGATTCTCGGCTTCTTCGGTCTCGAGCGCGTCGAGGTCGACAGTGCGCAAGCGGGCGACATCGTTGCCTTCGCCGGCATCGCGGAGCCCAAGATCTCCGACACGCTGTGCGATCCGCAGCGCGTCGAGGCGCTGCCCCCGCTCACCGTCGACGAGCCCACGATCAGCATGACATTCGAGGTCAACACCTCACCGTTCTTCGGGCGTGAGGGGCGGTTCGTTACCAGCCGGCAACTGCGCGAGCGGCTCGAGCGCGAGGCGGTGCACAACGTCGCGTTGCGCGTAGAGTCGACCGACGATCCGGACAAGCTGATCGTGTACGGGCGGGGGGAGCTGCACCTTGGCGTGCTGCTCGAGAACATGCGGCGCGAAGGGTACGAAATCGCAGTGTCGAAGCCGCAGGTCGTGATCAAGGAGATCGAGGGCGTGCGTTGCGAGCCACAGGAGCTGCTCACCGTCGACATCGAAGACAATGCTCAGGGTGCGATCATGACCGCGCTCGGCGAGCGCGGCGGTCAGCTGCGGGCGATGCAACCCGACGGTCGCGGTCGCGTTCGACTCGACTACCTCATCCCCTCGCGCGGCCTCATCGGTTTCCAGACCGAGTTTCGCACGCTCACCTCGGGTACGGGGCTCCTGCATCACGTGTTCGACCACTACGGGCCCGTGGTCGAACGCGAGCTCGGCACGCGCGCCAACGGTGTGCTCGTCTCGAATGCACAGGGTACGACCCTCGCCTACGCACTCTTTAATCTGCAGGAGCGCGGCCGTCTCTGCGTGGGTCCGGGCGAGGAGGTGTACGAAGGGCAGATCGTCGGCATCCACAGCCGCGACAACGACCTGACAGTGAATCCGCTCAAGGCGAAGAAGCTGACGAACATCCGCTCGGCCGGCGCCGACGAGAAGCTCATCCTCACGCCGCCGGTACGCTTTTCCCTCGAGCAGGCTATGGAGTTCATCGCCGACGACGAGCTGGTGGAGGTCACTCCGGCGGCGATCCGCCTGCGCAAGCGGGCGCTGAAGGAGCACGAGCGCAAACGCAGCGAGCGTGCCACCGCGAGCTGACCAGGACGGGTAAATAAGCTCGCGGGATCAGGGGCTTTGTGAACGAATCGAGAGTCGGATCACACAGCCACTTTCCATAGCCTACCTAAGATGTCGATCCGCGCTCAGGACTCGAGCGCACTTCGTTTTCGGTGGGCGGCTTATGTCAAAGGACGGCGGAGTCACTGTTGCCGCCGTGCAGTCCATAGAGGATCTGCACGGTGCAACCGATCCGCTCATTACCGCGACGGGCACCACCGGCCTGTCCAACACCGCGCTGAACCGTCTGCTCGCCGAGCAATTGCGTCTCGCCGCGGGCCCATCGCCAGGCGAAACCGACCTGGTGCGCTTGCTCAAGCTGGTGAGTCGTCACTATGACTCGGTGGATGAAGAGCGGCGCGGCATCGTGCGTTCGATGCAGCTCATGTCGGACGAGGCGCAGGAGCTCACACGCGAGATTCGCGAGCAGACTGCGAGCCAGCTGCAGGCGATCCTCGATCACATCAAGGACGCCATCATTACCGTCGACGAGACGGGCCATGTCGAAACTTTCAACCCGACCGGCGAGCGCATTTTCGGCTACAGCCAGGCCGAGGTGACCGGCAGGACGCTCGATCATCTGATCCCCGAAGCCGCCGAGCAGGGCAGCGTGAGCGACTATCTCGCACGCCTCGCCGCCCGCCTCGACGACACGCACGTCGATCTCGCCGCCCACGAAACCTGGGGACGCAGCAAGGAGGGCACGCGCTTCGAGGCCGAGATCGCGGTGAGCGAAGCCCGAGTCAATCGACGCCGCGTATATGTCGTGTGCCTGCGCGACATCACGGACCGCCGCAATGCGGAGCAGGCGCTTCGCGACAGCGAGGCACGCAATCGCACCCTGGTCGAGAACGCGCCCGAGGTGATCGTGGTGTTCGACGTCGACAAGGGATGCTTCGTCGACGTCAACGAGAACGCCGTGCGCTTCTTTCGAATGGACCGCTCGGCACTGCTCAAGCTGGGGCCGGAACAGGTGAGCCCGGCGGCGCAGGCCGATGGCACATCCTCATTCGGCGTCGCGCGCGGCTACATCGACCGGGCGCTGCAAGGCGAGACACCGGTCTTCGAATGGCTGCATCGCGATGCGGCCGGCAATGATATTCCGTGCGAGGTGCGGCTCGTGCGGCTGCCGAGCTCCGGCCGCGCTCTGATTCGCGGCAGCATCACCGACATCACGGATCGCAAGCGCGGCGAGCTGGTCGCGAGCGGCGAGCGCCGCGTGTTCGAAAAGATCGCTTCGCATGCCCACCTGTCGGTGGCGCTCGAAGCCATCACGGAAGTCGTCGACAAGGTCTGTCCGGATGGCAGCTGTGCGATCAGCCTGCTCAGTCCGCAGACGCAGACGTTCCAGGTCGCGACGGCGCCCGGCTTGCCGGAGGAATTTCGCGCGGCGATGGATGGCACGCCCGTGGGTGCACGCAATGGTTCGTGCGCTGCGGCTGTCTATCTGGGCCGGCAGGTGATCGTCGCCGACATCGCCAAGGATGCGCTCTGGGAACAGCGGCGCGACGTGGCGCTGCAGCACGGACTGCGCGCCTGCTGGTCCTCGCCCATTGTCGCCGGCAATGGCGCCGCGCTCGGTACGCTCGCCATCTATCGCCGCCAGACCGGCACGCCCGGGCGGCGCGAGAACGACTTGATGGCGCGCATGACGCAGCTCGCCGGCATCGCGATCGAACGGCGACGCGCCGAGGATGCGCTGCGCGCGAGTGAAGCCAAGTTTCGCGGCTTGTTCGAAAACGTCATGGAAGGCGTCTACCAGACGAGCCGCGAAGGCCGTTTTCTGTCCGTCAATCCGGCGCTGGTCCGGATACTGGGCTTCGACAGCGCGGAGGAACTCTATGCGCTCAACGACACCACCAGCCTGTACTGGAATCCCGAGGACCGCG
>DATIEU010000497.1:0-14233 GCA_035455565.1 Steroidobacteraceae bacterium
ACCTTCCTCACCTGGCTCGCGGAAAAAAAGACCGCGACCTTCGTCGTGGCGACGGCCAATGACATCTCGGCACTGCCGCCCGAGTTGATCCGCAAAGGCCGCTTTGACGAGATCTTCTTCGTCGATCTGCCGCAAGCCGAGGTTCGCGGTGAAATCATCGACATCCACACGCAGCGGCGCGGCTTGCAGCTCGGCGCGAGCGAGCGCGCCCGCCTCATCGAGGCGAGCGACGGCTTTTCAGGGGCCGAGATCGAGCAGGCCGTGGTGTCGGCGCTCTATGGCGCGCGCGCCACGCAGGAGCCCGCCGGCGGCTCGCATGTGCTCGGTGAGCTCCTCACCACCCGGCCGCTGTCGCGCGTCATGGCGGAACGCATCGCGGCGTTGCGCGCCTGGGCGAAGGAGCGGACTGTTCCGGCGGATTGACCCAGGGCAACTCTGTACAGAGTTGCCCTAGGGCAGGACGTCGCTGCCCGACAGGACCTCTGACGAACTCGCGGGCGTGACCTTGGCGGAGGCCTTCTCAAGCCGGTCGCGTACCGCGTCCCAGCGCTCGTCCGCGGGCAGCTCCTGCACCAGGATCTTGACGCAACCGGCCTTGTCGAGCGTTCTCAGGTGCGCGTACAGGTCGTGCGCATATTGCTGCGGACGCCGGCCGGCGTTGATCCAGGTCGCGAGCTTGAGGGTCTTGAGCGGCAGTCGCAGCGCCAGCACGGCGACCCGTTCGCCGCGGTCATTGAAACCGCCGGCCAGGCTCTCGAGGGTCTCGCCCGGAACGATTTCGAGCGGTGTTGCGGTGGCGTAATGCGTGGCGGTGCTCCCGGGCACGCGCGGTGCGTGTTCATCAGCGCCGATGAGCACGTCGCCAACGACCGACCGGATCTGGCTGAGCGTGATCGACCCCGGCCGCAGCAACCTCACGTGGTCGTCAATGCAGGAAAGGATGGTCGACTCCACGCCGATCGCGCACTCGCCACCGTCGAGCACGATGCGCACGGTGTCGCCCAGGTCTTCGCGCACGTGCTCGGCGCGCGTCGGGCTCACGTGCCCATAGCGGTTGGCGGATGGCGCGGCGATACCACCGCCGAATGCGGTCAGAAGCTGTTGCGCCATCGGATGGCCGGGTACGCGAATCGCGATTGTCTCCTGGCCACCCGTGACGACATTGAGGACATTGGCCGCTTTCGGCAGCACCAGGGTCATCGGACCCGGCCAGAAACGCGACGCCAGCTTTTCCGCGAGCGGCGGGACGTCGCGCACCCAGCGGTGCAGGTAGCGAATGCTGTCGAGATGCACGATCAGCGGGTGATCCGCGGGGCGCCCCTTGGCAGCAAAAATCTTGCGCACCGCTGCGGGGTTGGATGCATTGGCGCCGAGGCCGTAAACCGTCTCGGTCGGAAAGGCGACGAGGTCGCCGGCCCGCAAGGCCTCGACTGCCGCCTGAATCTCGCTCTGGGTCGCCCTCACCATGGGCGAAATGATACCAAGGCAGCAGGAATCCCTACTGTGGCGGCCGTTCAGGCCCGGCCATGGCCTGGCGAATCGACTGTTCCGTCTGTTCCAGCAGTGGCGCCAGGCGCGGATCGCTCAACGTGGCGCGGGCCGTGGTGATTTCTTCCAGCGCGGCTGACGCATCGCCGCGATCGAGGAGCGTCTGCGCGAGGTTGTTGCGCGCCACGGCATGCGTCGCATCGACGCGCAGCACCTCGCGATACGCGGCTTCGGCTCCGGGCAGGTCGCCCGAGGCATGCCGGACGTTGCCGATGCCGAGCATCGCCGTCGAATCTGCCGGCCAGCGATTCAAGGCCGCACCATAGGCACGCGCTGCCGCGTCGAGACGCTGCGTGGACTCGAGAGCGGCGGCCGCCTCGAGAAAGCGCTCGCGCTGTGCGCTGGCCGGGAGGATGTCGGGCTCGAGCACCGTAAGCGCCCAGCGACCGGCTCGATCCCAGGTGCCGAGAAAACGCCGCGCGGACATCTCCAGCCGTTCCTCCGTGCCGGAACGCAACACGACGCGATCCTCGGCGGCGTCGTATCCGACCACGACAGCGTAGTGCCAGAACGGCACGCTCTCGAGCCCGTAGTTCTGCAGCACGAGCACCGGGTGTCCGGCCGCGACTTCGCTCAGCAAAGCCGGGAGCTCCGGTGCGAGCACGTAGGGCAAGCGATCGAAGCTGCGGCTCGCGGCCAGCAGCTCGGGCTGGAGGCTGCCCTTGCGCCCCGGGAGGTAGACCCGCTCGACCAGAGCGTCCGCTGTGACATCGACACCGGAGGCGACCAGCACCGTGGCCAGCGCCGCCGGACCGCATTGGTAATCGCGTTGTGGAAAGAAGGGTGTGTGCGTGAGCTCGACGGCGGATTGCGCCGGCGCGATGAGCGCCGGCGCAATCAGTGCTGAGTGGTGCGCGCAGCCAGCGGCCAGCGCGCCCAGTACCAGAACAGCCGTCCGCGCCGTCAAGTCTTCTTGAAGATGTCGATCACGCCGACCAGCTCGAGGATCAGCAGGATGACGAACACGACCCCGATCACGGCGAGCAGGTCACCGCCGGCCGGCATCTGTTCCATGCGATCGGCGAGCGTCGCGACCTCGGCGTCCGTCAGCGTCGCGAGACGCGCTTCGACCAGATTCGCATCGACGCCGAGCGAGGCGAATTGCTGCCGCACTTCGGCGCGCTCGAGGCCGGCCTGGATCGTCGCGAGGTCAGCGTCCCGCTGGCTCGCTTCGATGACGGTCTGTGTGCCGATGATCCCGGCACTCGCGACCGCTGGCGTTCCGAGATTGATCAGGGCGAGGCTGATAAGCACGACGCAGCAGCGCTGCAGAGAGTTTCTGGTCATGTCGATCCTCTGGATTGCAGGTACCACCGGCAGTTTAATGGATGTGTCGGCCGGCCGATTGGTTCGCTGCTTGGGCGTCGGTAATCGGCGACACTCCCTCCAGGTCGATCCGGCTCCAGCCATCGGTAGTGCGCCGCAACTCGTAAGCGGGCCAGTAGTGCCGGTCGAGCTTGAGCGTGATCACCTCGATCGCGCTGTTCCAGGTGATCGTCTTGAGCCGCACGGACGACCGATCGTCCCGGCCGGCGACTGCGCGGATGAAGCTGTCGAGATCGGGTGTCGGCTGGCCATCGACCTCCGTGATCCGCCGCCCCGCGTAGAGGCCATACCGCGTCGCGGGAGAGCCATAGTAGAAGTAAGCGACGAACACGCCCTCGGGCGGGATGCCGCGCTGCGCGGCCATGGCGCGGTGCGGCGCCTGCAAGGTCGCTCCGGCCCAGATCACCAGCCGCTGAACGTCTTTGCCATCGAGCGCCACCGTGCTCACAGGAATGTCACGCTGCTCGCCATTGCGCCACACCGTGAGCACCACCGAGCTCTTCTGCACGGCGCGTTCCACTTCGCGAAAGCGATTGACGATCTGGCCATCGATCGCGAGCAGGAGATCGCTTGGTTGCAGCTGCGACGCGGCCGGCGAGCCCGCCACCAGCCGCGCGATGGCGAGCGCCTGTCGGCGCCGCTGGTCATGCTGCTCGAGCTTGGTGATCCATTCCTTGGAGAGGCCGAGCTTGCTCGCCGCGGACAACGGCACCGCCTGGAACTCGACCTCGAGCGAGTAGAGCGGTTGGCGACCGGTGATCACCGGAATCATTTCGGTGACGAGCTCCGCGGGCACACCGCGATTTTCCTGCTGTAACTCGCGTCCCGCCTCGTAGGCGAAGCTCGACCAGAGTGCGACCACCTCGCCGGCCCTGTTGACGAGGACGCCATCGTAGTCGGTGGGCGGATTGACGAGGCTGATGGTCTCGAGGTTGCTGTCGCGGAACTGCAGCGTCCGCGACAACGGAAATTCGAGTGCATCGACCGCCGCCACCTGCGTGCCCTGCGACATCGCCTTGTGATCGGAGCGCAGGCCGATCGCCCATACGTCCTCGCCGGGCTTGAGCGGAGTAGTGTTGAATTTTGCCGCCTTGACCGGCGTATCTCCGATCAACGCAGGGTCGTAAGAGACCACCGCGAGGTTGTGCAGCGGGTGAATGAACTCGACTTTTCCCGGCACCTCGATGGTCCCGGCAAAGGTGATGCGCACATCCCCGACCGCGACCGGCACGGTATTGCGATCGGTGACCACGAGCCCGCGCTCGGCATCGACGATCAGCCCCGTCCCGTGATAGTTGCGCTCGGTGACGCCCGACACCGAGTACGGCATGTCGAAGTTCACCAGCACCAGCGACGGCGAGATCCGGTCGATGCGCGAATCATCCTGCGACACGAAGCGCGTGGTCGCTGGTACCAGCGCCGCAGGCGGGGGAATCGGAGTCAGGTCTTCGCAAGGCCAGATGCCCTGCTCGTCATCGCGATGACACTTGCGCGCCGGGAACCAGCGCCGATCCATGCGGATGACGCGCCATTGCTGGCCACGCGGATCGTCGAGCGTGAAATAGCGCACATTGGCGCGCGCGGCCTGGCCAAGCCCGGTCAGGGCCTCTTCGAAGTCGGCGAGTGTCGTCATGGTCTTGCCGTCGACGCTCTGAATGACCGCCCCGCGCGGAATGGCCGCGGAGCCGAACACGTACCCGGGGTTCGCGATGTACACGCCGCGCACCGGGGAATTGAAATGACGCGCCTGCTGGTAGGACAGCTCGTGCACCACCGCCTCGCCGAATTCGATGTACTGCGCCGGCGTGATGGCGTGCAGGTCCTGCACGGTCAGCTGAACCGTCACGGGCACGCCGCCGCGTTCCGCTTCGAGCTCGATCTGCCGCCCGACGCTGTCGTCGAGCAGCTCGTTCACCGGATCGAATTCCGCTACTAATTTGCCGTTCAGGCGCACCAGCACGTCGCCCGGCTGCAGAACACCTTCAGTGGGTGAACCGGGTTGCACTTCGGTCACCACCAGCATGCCCGTGAGCTTGGGAAATGCCCCGCGCACCTCGCCTTCGGTTTCAGGCCGCAATCCCAGGCGGCGCACCTCGTCGTACGGCGTGTACTCGAATACCGCCTGCAAAGTGCCGCGGGTGACGGGCTTGCCCTCCTGGATCAGCTTGAGCGCGCGCTGCACGCGCTTGAGCGGCAGGTAGAAGCTCGACGCCGCGCCGCTGCTGCCACCCGCGTTGAGCGCGACCACGCGCCCGTTCACGTCGATCACCGGCGAGCCCGACGAGCCGCCCGAAGTGCTGGAGGCCGCCTGAAAGTAGAAGGTATTGAAGTCGTTGTACTTGCCGATGCCGTAGTTGGGGGCTTCGCGATCGAGGCGCGCGAGCGTTCCCGAGAGTATCGAGAGCTGCTCGCCGGCATCGTTGCCCACCACGCGGATCTCGCGACCGACCTGCGCGCCTTCCGGGTACAGCGCCAGCTGCGCGGGCTTGATGAAGCGGAGCTTGTCGGGGTCGTAGTGGTAAAACCCGAAGTCGTGCACCGGATCGCGGTAAACCGGATAGAGCTCCAACTCCTCGCGATTGAGGAAGGTTGCCTGCGCCGTCACCGGCCCGGGGGTGACGACGTGGCGATTGGTCAGTATGAGACCGCGCTTGGCGTCGACCACGAAACCGGTCGCTTGCGCCGAAGTGTTCCATTCGGTGTCGAAGGCACGCACGCCATCCACCTGGATGGCGACGACACCATCCGCGATGCGCTCAAGCGTGCGCGTCCACGCGGGGCTTTCCTCGGTCTCGATGGTCGCGAGCGGCAGCAGCTGGGGCTGCGGCATGGGCAACGGCTGAACGGGGACCTGTTCGGGTGGTTGGGCCTGGGGAGGAATCTCGGTCTGTGCCAGGGCCAGCCCGCATGAGAGCAAGAACGTCGGTCCGAGGATCAAATGCGCACGTCGCATGCGGGCCTCTCTGGTCCAAATGAAGGCGCAGTCTAACTCCTGCACGCGCTAGCGCAGCAGGGAAGCGCAAGAGCTGTGAATTGGGTTACGGCTTGGCGCGGTGCACCGTGAGGCCTGAGACCGCCCGCCGGCTTCCGGGTTTCCCGGGGTCACCACCACTCAGCTCGACGGCCTCAGGGGTCGGCCAGCACCAGAACCCACACCGCGCCCAGCAGGACAAAGGCCGCGAATACCGCCGCCGAGCCGATGTCCTTGGCGAGCCCCGAGAGCTCGTGCTGCTCGGGACCGATGCGATCGATGGCCGTCTCGACCGCGCTGTTGAGGAGCTCCACGATGAGAATGATGATCATCGGCGCGACCAGCAGAGCGCGCTCGATGCCGTTGCGACCGAGCCAGAGGCCGGCCGGAATCACCACGACCGCCAGCGCGAGCTCCTGGCGAAAGGCCGCCTCCTCGCGGAACGCGCCGATGAACCCGCGCAGGCTGTTGCCGAACGCGTTGAACAGCCGCGTGAAGCCCCGCGGCTTGACGCGCTCGGTCACGCGGCCGGCTTCCACACCAGATCCAATTGCTTGGCGGCGCGGACATCGTCGAGGCGGCGCACCGGCAGATCGTGCGGCGCGCTCTGCACCTTGTCGGGATCGTCCTCGGCCTCGCGTTCGATGGCGATCATGGCTTCGACGAAGGCATCGAGGTCTTCGAGCGCCTCGGTTTCGGTGGGCTCGATGAGCAGGCACTCGGGGACCAGCAGGGGAAAGTAAGTCGTCGGCGCATGGAAGCCATAGTCGAGGAGGCGCTTGGCGAAGTCCATCGCGGACACGCCATGGTCACGCGCCTGGCGTTTCAGCGTGAGGATGAATTCGTGGCTGGCCCGCCGGCGCGGATACGCGGCATCGAAGCCGGCCGCCATGAGCCGGGCCAACATGTAGTTGGCGTTGAGCGTCGCGTACTCCGCCACCCGCGTCATGCCTTCGCGTCCGAGCATGCGCATGTACACGTAGGCACGCAGCAATACTCCGGCATTGCCCATGAACGCGGACAAGCGGCCTATCGACTGCGGCACATCGCGCTCATCGAGCCAGCGATAGCGATCGCCTTCCCGACCCACGATCGGCACCGGCAGGAACGGCAACAGGCGCTTCCCCACGCCGACCGCGCCCGATCCCGGCCCGCCGCCGCCGTGCGGCGTCGAGAAGGTCTTGTGCAGGTTCATGTGGATCACATCGAAGCCCATGTCGCCGGGACGGACCTTGCCGAGGATGGCGTTGAGATTCGCGCCATCGTAATACAGCAGGCCGCCGGCTTCGTGAACGATCCGCGCCACCTCGACGATCCGCCGCTCGAAGACTCCGAGCGTCGAGGGATTGGTGAGCATGATGCCGGCGGTGCGCGGTCCCACTGCATTCCTGAGCGCCTCGACGTCGACATCGCCATCAGGGCCGTTGGGAATCTCGCGCAGCTCGCAGCCGCACATCGTGGCGGTCGCAGGGTTCGTGCCGTGCGCGGCCTGCGGCACGATGACCTCGTTGCGCTCCAGGCTGCCGCGTGCGCGGTGATACGCCATGATCATGGCGACGCCCGCGAGCTCGCCTTGTGCGCCCGCCATCGGCGTGAGCGACACGCCCTGCATGCCGGTGACCTCCTTCAGCATCTCCTGCAGTTCGTACATGCAGGCGAGGAAGCCCTGGCCGTGTGACTCCGGTGCGAGCGGATGGCGGGCCGCGAACTCGGGCAGCAGTGCGAGGCTGTTGCACGCCTTGGGGTTGTATTTCATCGTGCAGGAGCCGAGCGGGTAGAAATGCGTGTCGATCGAGAAATTGAGCTGCGAGAGGCGCGTGAAGTGACGCACCGCCTGCAGCTCCGACACCTCGGGCAGCAGCGGCCGGTCGCTGCGCAGGAGGTCCTGCGGCAGATCCGCCGGGCGCGTGGCCGCGGGTAATTGCGCCAGGGCGATGCGCCCCGGACGCGAATGCTCGAAGATCACCTTCTCCGGGGCCGCGACGCGCTTGTGCGATGGTGAAGTCATGCGTGGTACCTCCCTACGCCGCGCGCACGGACTTGAGCACGTCCGCGAGCGTCTCGGTGTAGGTCTTGATGTCCGCCGCCGTCTTGGTCTCGGTTGCACAGACGAGGATCGAATCCGTGAGCGCGGGATAGTGAGCGCCGAGGTCAAGACCGCCGATGATGCCGCGCTCGGCCAGCGCATCGAGCACGCCCTTGGCGGGACGATCGAGCGAGATCACCGCCTCGTGAAACCGCGGTCCTGTGAACCGAGACCGCACACCCGGAACACGCGTGAGATCCTGCATCAGTTCCTGCGTGCGCGCATGGCTCGCCGCAGCCACACGCTCGAGCCCCGCTGCGCCCAGCAGCGTGAGATAGATCGTCGCGGCCGTCATCAGCAGGCCCTGGTTGGTGCAGATGTTCGACGTGGCCTTGCCGCGACGGATGTGCTGCTCGCGCGCCTGCAAGGTCAGCGTGAACCCGGACCGGCCGTCAAGATCGAGCGTGCGACCGACTATGCGGCCCGGCATCTGGCGCACGTGTTCCATGCGCGTCGTCATGAACCCGAAGTACGGCCCGCCTGAGGACAACGGCACGCCGAGCGGCTGACCCTCACCGCACACAATGTCAACGCCGCCATCGCCCCACTCTCCCGGCGGCTTGAGCAGCGCGAGCGAGGTGGGATTGACAGCCGCAATCACGAACGCGCCGTTGCGCCGCGCCCAGCGCGTGAGATCGTCCACTTCCTCGAGCACGCCGAAGAAATTCGGTTGCTGGATCACGAGCGCCGTGATGTCCTGCCCGTCGTACGCCGCGAGACTGTCGCTGCGCAAGCTTCCGGAGCCCGCGTCGTACGGCAATTCCTCGAACGTGAATCCCTGCATCCCGGCGATCGCGCGCACCACCTTGCGCCAGATGGGATTGAGCGTGTCAGGAAGCAGGATGCGCGCGGACTTCGACTTGCGATGCGCGCGCACGGCCATGAGGCACGCTTCGGCGAGCGCCGAGGCGCCGTCGTACAGCGACGCATTCGACACCTGCATGCCGGTGAGGCTCGCGATCATCGTCTGGTACTCGTAAATCATCTGCAGAGTTCCCTGGCTCGCTTCCGCCTGGTACGGCGTGTAAGCGCTGTAGAACTCGCCACGGGTCGCAATGGCCCACACGGCCGCGGGAATGTGGTGTTCGTAGGCCCCGGCGCCGATGAAGTTGAGCGGCATGCCGTCGCGCGCCGCGCGCTCGTGCATGATGCGGCTGATCTCCATCTCGTTGAGCCCTGGCGGCACGCCCTCGAGCGCGCGAGTCTTGAGCTCGGCCGGGATCTCGTCGAAGAGAGCGTCGATGCTGCGCGCGCCGATGGTATCGAGCATCGCGCGCACGTCGGGCTCGGTATGCGGAATGAAAGGCATCAGTGGGCCTCGCTCTCGAGATGTTTGGCGTAGGCCGCCGCGTCCATGAGTGCGTTGAACACGGACGCGTCGGTCGGTTTCGCCCTCAGGATCCAGCCTTCGCCATAAGGATCCTGGTTGACGAGCTCTGGCGTATCGGCGAGCGCCGTATTGCCGGCCGTCACCACGCCGGCCACCGGGCAGTAGATGTCGGACGCCGCCTTCACGGACTCGACCACTGCACATGCCTCGCCCGCCGCGATTTCGCGCCCGACCTCGGGCACTTCGACGAACACGAGGTCACCGAGCGCTTCCTGGGCATGATCGGTGATGCCGAGCTCGAGCGTGCCGTCCGGGAGCTTGCGCACCCACTCATGGGACTTCGTGTAGCGGATATCGGATGGAATCTTGCTCATGACACCAGCACCCTCCCATTGCGAACGAACGGCGGCTTGACCACGCGCGCCTGAAGCAGCTTGCCGCGGACGTCCACCTGCACGCTGCCGGTGGTTGCCGCGGGCACGCGCGCGAGCGCGATCGAGCGCTCGAGCGTGGGCGAAAACGTGCCGCTCGTGATTTCGCCCTCGCCGATCCCCGGCACGACCACTTTCTGGTGCGAGCGCAGCACGCCGCGCTCCTCGAGGATCAGGCCGACGAGCTTGCGCGGACTGCCGACCTTGCGGATTGCTTCGAGCGCGCGCCGGCCGACGAAGTCGCGCTCCGCGGGCTCCCAGGCAATCGTCCACCCGAGACCCGATTCGAGCGGCTGTGTCGTCTCGCTCATGTCGGAGCCATAGAGATTCATACCGGCCTCGAGACGCAGCGTGTCACGGGCGCCGAGACCGCAGAAAGCGACTCCCGACTCGTGCAATGCATCCCAGAGCTCTTCCGCGCGCGCCGCCGGGAGCATGAGTTCCCAGCCGTCTTCGCCGGTGTAACCCGTGCGCGCGATGAACAGTTCGCCGAACTCGTCGCCGACGAATGCCTCGAGCGCCAGCGCGACGGCGCGCTCGGCCGCCGGCAGCAATCCCGCCGCCTTGTTGCGCGCATTGGGGCCCTGCACCGCGATCATGGCGAGGTCCTGGCGCTCCTTCACGTCGACCTGGAATTCGCGCGCATGCTGGCGGATCCACGCGATGTCCTTGTCGCGCGTGCCTGCGTTGACGACCACGCGAAACCACGACTCGTCGAGAAAGTAGACGATCAGGTCATCGAGCACGCCGGCGTTGTCATCGAGGAGACAGCTGTAGAGGGCTTTGCCGCGCTTCTGGAGTTTCGCGACGTCGTTGGCGAGCAGCCAGCGCAGGAACGGCCGCACGCGCGCGCCCTTGAGATCCACGACCGCCATGTGCGAAACGTCGAACATGCCGGCATCGCGCCGCACGGCGTGATGCTCCTCGATCTGGGAGCCGTAGTTCACCGGCATGTCCCAGCCGCCGAAGTCGACCATGCGTGCGCCGGCGCGCACGTGGCGCGCGTGAAGCGGCGTTTTGCGGCCCATTCGACCCCCGAAATAAAAAGGGCGGCAAGCCACTACGGCTTGCCGCCCCTCTGTCCTGTGACCTGAGAGATCAAGCGCAGCTCGACTGCGCCGCACCCCTTCGGTGGGTTACCCAGGAGCGTTTCGATTTGGCTCCTGTAACCGCTCTCCAGAGCTCGCCTTGAGCAGGCCGTTCCTGTTGCCTGAGCGTTTCCGGGCGGGTTGCGCCTTCGGCGATCCGGGACGACCCCGGATACTCTCCGGCCTGCCATGCGACGAGACGGCGCGATGATAGCCAAATCGCCGCGGGGCCGCTATGTTTGCGCCCCTTGCGGGCTCGCTGCCCAACGCAATTTGGACAACAACATGCGCACTCACCCCTTCGTCACCTTGCTCGCGCTGCTCGCGGCCCTGGTCGGAACCGCCGCCGCCGACCCGGTGAGCGATCTGCACGCACTGTTCGATTCGGCCTGGGAGCGTGATCTGCAGGAGAGTCCGCTCCTCGCCACCTCGCTCGGCGATCCACGCTACAACGATCGCTGGCCGGACCTCTCGTCAGCCGCGCTCGAGCGCAGCCATGAGCTCGATCAGAAGGTGCTCGCGGATCTCGCGCGCATTCCGCGCGCGCAGTTGCCGGTCGTGGAACAGCTCAACTACGAGCTGTTCGAGCGCGAGTATCGCACCCGGCTCGACGCCTGGCCCTTCAAGCCGGTGCTCTACTCGTTCTCGCACCGCGAAAGTCTGCCGGTGGCGAACGAGACGGCCGAGCTCATCCGCTTCGGTTCGGTGAAGGATTACGAGGATTGGATCGCGCGCCTGGAGCAACTCGGCGCGTACGTCGATCAGAACATCGCGCTCCTCAAGCAAGGCCTGAAGGAGCGCCGCACGCAGCCCAAGTCCGTGATGACCCGCGTGCCATCGCAGATCACCGCGCAGCTCGTCGCAAAACCCGAGGAGAGCCCGTTCTACGCGCCCCTCACGAAGTTTCCGGAATCGATTGCCAGCGCCGATCGCGAACGGCTGTCCGCGAAAGCACGCGATGCTATCAACATGGCGGTCATTCCGGCCTACCGCCGCCTCGACACGTTCTTCGCCAAGGAGTACCTGCCGAAGCTGCGCACCACGGACGGCATCTGGGACACGAAGGACGGCGAGGCTTATTACCAGAACCGGATCAGGTACCACACCACGACGTCGCTCACCGCGGACGAGATCCACGAAATCGGACTCAAGGAAGTCGCGCGGATTCGCGGCGAGATGGACAAGATCATCGCGCAGGTGGGGTTCAAGGGCTCGTTCCAGGACTTCATTCAATACCTGCGCACCGATCCGAAGTTCTACTACAAGACGGGCGATGAGCTGTTCGAGGCTTACCTCGCGGTGGCGAAGCGGATCGATCCGGAGCTGGTGAAGCTGTTCGGCAAGATCCCGCGTACACCCTATGGCGTGCGCCCGATCCCCATGACCAGTGCCCCCAACACTACGACGGCGTATTACCAGCAGCCGGCGCTCGACGGCACGCGGGCGGGCTATTACTACGTGAATCTCTACCGTCCGGAAGTGCGGCCCAAGTACGAGATGGAGGTGCTGTCAGTCCACGAGGCGGTGCCAGGGCATCATTTTCAGATCGCGCTCGCCTTCGAGCAGGGTGACCTCCCCAATTTCCGCCGCAACGCGGGCTACACCGCCTACGTCGAGGGCTGGGCGCTCTACACCGAGAGCCTCGGTGAGGATCTCGGGCTGTACAAGGATCCCTATTCGAAGTTCGGTCAGCTCACCTACGACATGTGGCGAGCAGTACGCCTGGTGGTCGACACCGGCATTCACCACAAACGCTGGACGCGCCAGCAGGCGATCGATTACTTCAAGGCGAACGCCGCCAAGACCGAGGCCGATATCGTCAACGAGATCGACCGCTACATTTCATGGCCGGGCCAGGCGCTCGCTTACAAGGTGGGTCAGATGAAGATCCGGGCACTGCGCACCGAGGCCGAACAGAAGCTGGGAGCACGCTTCGACGTGCGCCAGTTCCACGACACGGTGCTCGCGACCGGCGCGGTGCCGCTCGATGTGCTCGAGAAGAACGTGCGGGCCTGGATCGAGAGCAAGCACGGAGAGGGACGGGGGTGAGGGTCTGGTGATGAAAATGACCGTGACTTCGTTCACCTGGACGGCGCTCCTCTTGCTGTGCGCGTGCGCCGGGTTGCAGGCCAATCCGCAAGAGAGCGTGGAGCAGGTCGAGCGCCGGCGCTTCGCCGCGATGGTCGATCGGGACATCGCGGCGCTCGAGCCGCTGCTCGCGGAGGACCTCACCTACGGCCATTCGAACGGTGAGTTCGAGAACAAGGCGCAGTTTCTCGAGACCATCCGCGCCGGACGCCTCCGCTACGTGGCGATCGGCGTGCAGGAGCTCAGCGTGCGCCAATACGAGAACGTCGCCATCGTCACCGGCCGGCTGGCGATCAGCGGCCGGGCCGGCGATCAATCCGTCGCGCTCACGCTGCGCTACACCGACGCGTACCTGAACCGCGACGGCCGCTGGCAACTTGTCGCCTGGCAGTCCACGCGCCTGCCCTGAACCTCTCGATCAGCGGGGTCTGCCCGAGCCGTGCAAGCGCGTCGGGTTAGAATAGGCCTCTCGCCAGCGAGCTGAATCATGACCCGCCGCTCCTCCGTCCCCGTGCATGTCGGCACCGTCAGGGTGGGTGGCGGCGCGCCCATCGTCGTGCAGTCGATGACCAACACCGACACCGCGGACGTTGAATCAACGGCGCAGCAGGTCAAGGCGCTGGCGCGCGCGGGCTCCGAGCTGGTGCGTATCACGGTGAATACGTCGGAAGCCGCCGCCGCCGTGCCGCGCATCCACGAGCGGCTCTTGCAACTCGGCGTGAGCGCACCGCTCATCGGCGACTTCCACTTCAACGGTCACAAGCTGCTCAGGGAGCACCCGGCCTGCGCCGAAGCACTGGCGAAGTACCGCATCAATCCGGGCAACGTGGGCCGCGGCAGCAAGCGCGACCCCCAGTTCGCGGAGATGATCGAAGTGGCGTGCCGCTTCGGGAAACCCGTGCGCATCGGCGTCAACTGGGGCAGCCTCGACCAGGATCTCCTGACGCGCCTGATGGACGAGAACTCGCGCAGCGCCGTGCCGCTCGACGCCAGCGACGTGGTGCGCGAAGCCATGGTGCAATCGGGACTCGAGAGCGCGCGCCGCGCGGAAGAGCTCGGCCTGCCGCACGATCGCATCGTCATCAGCGCCAAAGTGAGCGGCGTGCAGGACCTGATCGCCGTCTACCGAACGCTCGCCTCGCGTTGCGAGTATCCGTTGCACCTCGGTCTGACCGAAGCGGGGCTGGGCTCGAAAGGTATCGTCGCGTCAACCGCCGCCATGGCCGTGCTCTTGCAGGAGGGCATCGGCGACACGATCCGCGTGTCGCTCACGCCGGAGCCCGACGGCGATCGCACCACCGAGGTGATCGTGGCGCAGGAAATCCTGCAGACCATGGGACTGCGCTCCTTCATGCCGATGGTCAT
>DATIEU010000498.1:0-2172 GCA_035455565.1 Steroidobacteraceae bacterium
GGCGCCTGAAGATCCAGTACGGCGGCCCGATGGCGTTCGTTACGGTTGGTTTCTAGCGGCCGGAAAAAGCAGAAGCCGCTGTTAGGCGGCTTCTGGTGGCTGTCACATCATTTGTCGGTGAGGACAATCGCGTAACCTCCACGGTGCGCAGCGTGCGCTGAAATCGACCGCCGCTGCCATCGAAGTCGGCCGCGTCGTGGCGTCAGAGAACTCCTACCTAGAGCGACAGCCAGCCGCGCGCCTGCTCGAGCTCACCGGCGGCAAAGTACCGCACCGGTGCCGCGCGCAACCCGGCGAGCAGAAACACCTGCGCATCCGCGCGCCACTTTTCGTCGCCGACGATCGCAATACGCTCAATGTTCTGCCCATGGCGTTCATAGAAGCGGACGTCATTCCAGTCCGCGCCGCGTTCCCAGCCCTGGAACTCTTCAAGTACGATCAATAGTCGGACTTTGCTGCGTGTGAGCGCTGGCGCGACGCTACCCTGGACCGCATCCAGCTCGGCCTTGCGCAGCGTTCCGCTCGCGTTGACGCGATAGACATCGTCGCCTTCATGCTCGAGCGTCGCCGGCATGGGAATGCCGTGAGTCGGCGGTCACGACGCTGGTGGCGCGTCCGCGAGCCGGCACTGACCGAAGACGACGTAAGCGCCCTTGCGATCCGCGACCGTCAACGTCATGGTGCCCTTCGCCCGGTGGATCACCATGCTCCATGCGAACTGCAGATCGGTTCCCTGCAAGACGAGCGACTGTTCGTTGTTGTCGACCGTTTCGATCGGCAGCGTCGTGGTGCGGAAGGGAGACTTCACCTCCTTCTTCGCCACATCGATGCCAAAGTCGATCGAGTCCTTCGATTCGCGCTTGAGCCGCTTGCAGCTGTTCTCCGTGGGCATACAGTCGTGGCCCTTCTGCGGTGTGCAGCTCATGGGTTTGGTCCCGTCAAAATCCTCGGCAGCGGCCAGCGTCGTAAACGCCGACAGCGTGACGATGATCGATGCCGACCAGAACGCTTTCATGACAACTCTCCTCGGGTTCGTTCCTGTTCTGTTGTAGCTCAGTCGCGAGCGATTATGCCATGTGACTTGCACAGGACGCGCAACACCACGGTCCGCCGCGTTCAGGTTGCTCAATAGTTACCCAGCAGGAAGTAGGCACTCTGACTGCCCCCCTCGGCAATGCCGTAGGCGATGTACACTGGGCCCAGGAGCGTGTCCATCGCGAGGAAGATCGAGCCCCCGCTCAGCACATCCGTCCGGTTGCCTCCCACCACCGGCTCGCGGACCTGGCCCGCCTCCACCGACAAGCCAATGTACATTCCCTCGAGCAGCGACTGCCGCGCCAGGCGATGCTGGTAGACGAGCCGACCGAGGCGCATTTCGTCGCCGTACAACTCGAACGTGCGCAATCCCGACAGGTGCAGGAATCCGCCGAGCGATGACTGGTCGTAGCGCGGGCGCGTGCCTCGCAGCGTCCCGCTGCCTTCCAGCGCCAGTTGCACGGTGTGCTCGCCGAACGAATAGGCACCCAGGAAGTCGGCATCCCACTTGGCGTAGGTCTCGTCCGCGCCGAGCGCATCTTCCGATGAGTAGAAGTATGCGTTCGCGGAGAACCCGCGCCGCGGCAACGTCACGCTGTCCAGCTGGTCGAACTTGAGCTGCGCGGTGAACGCTCCTTGCTGCACGCGATCAAGTGTCGTGGGTGACAGCACCTCAGGTCCGGTGTCCAGGTCCGCATTGAGCGTGCCGCGCAGGATCCCGATGCGCGCTTCTGCCCAACGCGTCACCTGGAGACCGAGATCAACGCCCGCGTGCCCCGAACGGACGTCGTAACGAGCGATGCGGTCGCCATCCAGGAAGAGATCGATGGGTTCGCGCGTAAATTCGGCGCGCGGCGCTACGAAGAAGACACTCGTCACATCCAAGGGCTGGTATAACTCAGTGACAAACGCCGAAGTGCGGCCGACCTGAGCGTCGGTGCGCCACTCCGCGCCCAAAGAATTGATCCATGTCTGGCGGTAACTGCCCAGCAGGTTGAAGAACGCATCTCCGCTGAAATCGGACGAGAGTGTCAGGCCGAAACGCAGGTAGTCGGGCCCCCAGCTCTTCTCCAGCGCCTCGATGTCGAGGATGTTCGTCTCCAGCTCCTGCGACAGGCGATAGCCGACGTGTTCAAA
>DATIEU010000499.1:0-8293 GCA_035455565.1 Steroidobacteraceae bacterium
TCGGGCCTGGGCGGTGGCAGTTCCGATGCGGCCGCCACGCTGGTCGCGCTCAACGCCCTGTGGGGGTTGGGATTAGGCGTCGATCGACTGGCCGATATCGCGCTCGACCTCGGCGCCGATGTGCCCGTGTTCGTGCGCGGGCGGTCCGCCTGGGCCGAGGGCATCGGCGAGCGCCTGACGCCCATGGAGCTGCCGGAAATGGCGTACCTCGTGATCTATCCGGGGGTCGGCGTGAGCACCCGTGAAATCTTTCAGGCCCCTGAATTGACACGAAATTCCGACCCCATCACAATACGCGCCTTTTTGGAGTCGGAGGTCGGGAACGACTGCGAGCCGGTGGTCCGGGCGCGCTACCCACAAGTGGTGGCGGCGCTAGAGTGGCTGAGTCGCTATGCTCCGGCGCAACTCACCGGCACGGGGTCCAGCGTGTTCGCGCCGGTTCATGATTTCAAGCGTGCCGAGCGGCTGGTGAATGAAGTCCCGGCCGGCTGGCAAGGTTTTCTCGTTCAGGGACGCAATCGATCACCGCTGCTCGAGCGGCTCGAGCGGGCGGGCGGCGCGGCGTCCGGGCGGACGCGGCTTTAACGCGGTTTCGGCTGGGGTGTCGCCAAGCGGTAAGGCAGCGGGTTTTGATCCCGCCATTCGGAGGTTCGAATCCTTCCACCCCAGCCACTGAAGAAATGAGTGGCGAGTTCTCGGAGCTCTCGTGGAACGAACGTCCGCCTCGATGGCGCTCTTCTCGGGCAATGCCAATCCGGCCCTCGCCCAGGAGATTGCGCGGCACCTGACCGTGCCGCTCGGACGGGCTTTCGTCGGTCGCTTCAGCGACGGCGAAGTGAACATCGAGCTGATGGAGAACGTGCGCGGGCGCGACGTCTTCATCGTGCAGCCGACCTGCCCGCCGGCGAACGACACGCTGATGGAGTTGTTGGTGATGACCGATGCGTGCCGGCGGGCGTCCGCGGCGCGCATCACGGCTGTGGTGCCGTACTACGGCTACGCGCGCCAGGACCGGCGCCCGCGCGCGACGCGCACGGCGATCACGGCGAAGCTGGTCGCCAACATGCTGGCGAGCGCGGGCACCGACCGGCTGTTGACGGTCGACGTGCACGCCGAACAGATCCAGGGATTCTTCGATATCCCTGTGGACAATGTGTACGCCTCGCCCGTGTTGCTGGGCGATGCCTGGAAGCAGGGTTACGCCGACATGGTGGTGGTGTCGCCCGACGTCGGCGGCGTGGTGCGTGCACGGGCGCTCGCCAAGCGCCTCGACGATGCGGAGCTCGCGATCATCGACAAGCGCCGCCCGCGGCCGAACGAGTCGAAGGTGATGAACATCATCGGCGAGGTCAGGGGCAAGACCTGCGTGATGGTCGACGACATGGTCGATACCGCGGGCACTTTGTGCCAGGCGGCGCAGGCGCTCAAGGACGAAGGCGCCAATCGCGTGGTGGCCTACATCACGCACGCGGTGCTCTCGGGCAACGCGGTGGAGCGCATCGAGAAATCGGTGCTCGATCAGATGGTGGTGACCGATACCATCCCGCTCAGCCCGGCGGCGCAGCAGTGCCGCAAGATCCGCCAGCTGAGCGTGGCGGGGTTGCTCGCGGAAACGATCCGCCGCATCCGGGACGAGGAGTCGGTGAGCAGTCTGTACATCGACTGATTTCTTTTTTGGGTGCCGGCCTCTGGTCGCGGAGGCTGGCTTGGTTCACATAGACGGAGTTGATTGGCATGAAAACTTCATTCGAACTCAGTGCCGAGTTCCGTGACGACCAAGGCAAAGGTGCGAGCCGCCGCCTGCGTCGCATGGGCAAGGTACCGGCGATTCTTTACGGCGGTCATCGCGATCCCCGCGGGCTCGCGCTCGATCATCAGAAGCTGCTGACGCTGCTCGACAACGAGCGTTTCTATTCAACGATCCTGAGCGTCAAGGTCGGCGATCAGTCGCAGGCCGTGATTCTCAAGGACGTGCAGCGTCATCCCGCGCGCCACGCGGTGGTGCACGTCGACCTGCAGCGCGTAGTCGAGAACGAGAAGATCCGCATCCGCATCCCGATTCACTTCAAGGGTGAATCGATCGCGATCGGCGTCAAGACGCAGGGCGGCATCGTGTCGCACCAGAAGAACGATCTCGAAGTGAGCTGCCTGCCGAAGGACCTGCCGGAGTTCATCGAGATCGACGTGTCGGGCCTCGCGTTGAACCAGAGCCTGCACCTCTCGGACCTCAAGATGCCCGAGAACGTGACGCTCGTGGAGCTCGCGCACGGGCGCGACAGCACCGTGGTATCGGTGCACCTGCCGCGTGCCGAGGAAGAGCCCGAGCCGACAGCGGTCGCCGCGGTCGAAGGCGCCGAAGGCGCAGTGCCAGCCGAAGGCGCGGCACCTGCGGGAGCTCCGGGTGCACCGGGCGCAGCACCTGCGGGCGATGCGGCCAAGAAGGGCGCGCCGGGGGCCGAACCTGCCAAGAAGGGTGCCCCGGGAGCGGAACCCGCCAAGGGCGCGGAGGCCAAGAAGGACGAGGGCAAGAAGGAATCGCCCAAGAAGGAGGGCGGCAAGAAGTAACGCCGCACGCGCGGCGTGGGCAGCGGGCCGTCCCTCGGGACGGCCTTTGCTTTTCGCTGATTGCCGCCTCACATGGCAGCGTTTCCCCTTCGTCTGGTGGTCGGTCTCGGCAACCCCGGGCCCGAGCACGCGCTCACGCGCCACAACGTCGGCTTCTGGTTCGTCGATGCGCTCGCGCACGCCGCCGAGGCGCGCTTTCGCGACCATCGCAAGCACCAGGCGGAGCTCGCACGCATCAAGATCGGCGAGCACGAGCTTCTCCTGGTGAAGCCGCAGAACTACATGAATCGCAGCGGCCAGGCGATCCACAGCGTCGCCGAGTACTACCGCGTGCAGCCGGGCGAAATCCTGGTCGTCTACGACGAGCTCGACCTGCCGGTGGGCACGGTGCGGCTGAAACGCGGCGGCGGCGCTGGCGGCCACAACGGCGTCAGGGACACGATTGCGCACATCGGCGATGACTTCTGGCGCCTGCGCGTCGGCATCGGTCATCCCGGCAACAAGGCGGAAGTCATCGACTACGTTCTGAAGCGCGCGCCGCAAGAAGAAGAGGAAGCGATCATCGATTGCGTGGCCGCGGCGGTCGACATCATGCCGATGCTGCTCTCCGCGGGCGCCGAGAAAGCCATGAACAAGTTGCACACCGACACCAAGGGCAAGGAGCCCGAGAAGAAAGGCGAGGGCGCGGGCAAGCGCAAGAAGTCCGCCGAGCAGGACGACTGATGCCCATTCAATGCGGAATCGTCGGCCTGCCGAATGTCGGCAAGTCCACTCTCTTCAACGCGCTGACCCGCGCGCAGATCGCTGCGGAGAACTATCCGTTCTGCACCATCGATCCCAACGTCGGCGTCGTGCCGGTGCCCGATCCGAGGCTTGCGCGGCTCGCGGCGATCGCGGAGCCGGAGAAAGTCGTCCCGACGACCTGCGAATTCGTGGACATCGCGGGCCTGGTGGCCGGCGCATCCGAGGGCGAGGGTCTCGGCAACCAGTTCCTGGGTCACATCCGCGACGTGGATGCGATCGCACACGTGGTGCGGTGTTTCGAGGACGACGACGTCGTGCACGTGACCGGGAAGATCGACCCGCTGCGCGACATCGAGGTGATCAACACCGAGCTCGCGCTGGCCGACCTCGACACCGTCGAGCGTAGCCTGCAACGCGCCACCAAGGCCGCCAAGGCGAATGAGGCCGAAATGATCGCGCGACGCGATCTGCTCGAGCGTGTCAGGGCGCATCTGGATGCAGGTCGCCCGGCGCGCACGCTGACGCTGAACGACGCAGAGCGCCTGGTGATCCGCGATCTGCACCTGCTGACCGCCAAGCCGGTGATGTACGTCGCGAACGTCTCCGAGACGGGGTTCACCGGTAACCCGCATCTCGACGTGGTCGAAAAACGCGCACTCGAGGAAGGCTCGCTCGTGGTGCCGGTGTGCGCTGCGATCGAAGCGGAAATCGCCCAGCTCGAGGAAGCCGATCGCGCCGAGTTCCTGCACGAGCTCAAGCTGGACGAGCCGGGGTTGAATCGCGTGATCCGTGCGGGCTATCGCCTTCTCGGGCTACAGACCTTTTTCACGGCGGGACCGAAAGAGGTGCACGCGTGGACGGTGCGCGCGGGCGCGACCGCGCCGCAGGCCGCCGGAGTCATTCATACGGACTTCGAGCGCGGCTTCATTCGCGCCGAGGTCATCTCAGTCGACGACTACATCGCCAACGACGGCGAGGTCGGCGCGCGGGAAGCCGGGAAGATGCGCCTCGAAGGCAAGGACTACGTCGTGCGCGAAGGCGATGTCATCTACTTCCGTTTCAACGTGTGACCTGCGGGCAACATTTCCCGCCACGGCACCCGGTGTCCGGAACGAAATGGTTGCCCTGCAGTCAGGATGCGTAGACCTGTACGTAGGATGATGTCGTGGCAACGCTGGAACTGATCCTGCGGCTCGTCGGAGTCGTGCTCCTCGGCATTCTCTGCGTCATTGTGTTGCGCACGCGCGTTCGCGACCTGAAGTCGCCCGCGATCGCCGGGCTCGCGGCGAGCGTAGGTGCGTTCCTGTTGACTTCCATGACCGACGCGGACCAGTGGTTCGGCGTCGCGATCTACCCGCTGACGGCGCTGTGCTCGACGCACCCGGTGTGGTTCTGGCTCGCGTCGCTGGCGATGTTCTCCGACGTGCGGACGCTCCACCGCAGTCATCTCGTGAGTCTTGGTGGCATGGCGCTCCTCGGCGTGCTGTATCAATCGCTGCTCGCAACGCCGACCGTATCCGCAGCGACGATACATGGGCTCGGCATCGCCTTTGCTATCGCGTCCCTGACGTTTGCCGCCCTGGCGCCCTGGTCGGTGTACCTGGGTCTCGCGGGCGACCTGGATGAGCGCCGTCGTCGCATCCGCGCAGGGTTCGTTCCGGCCGTTTCGCTCTACCTCGTCCTGGTAGTGGCGACGCAGGTCGTTGTGCTCTTCCAGGGGCGAGCGACACCGCAGCCGCTCGTTCTGCTCAACATTGCGACCATCGATGTGCTGGCCGCGCTGGCGCTCTCGACCTTTGTGCGGTTGCGCATCATCAATTGGGTTGCGCTCGCCGAGAACGCAGCACCGCTTGCCCTCAGTCACGCCGAACAAAGCGTCCTGAGCCGACTGAATGCCCGCTTCCTGGCCGAAAGACTCTACGCGCGACCGTCTCTCACCATCACGGAGCTCGCCGGCCTGCTTGGAACACAGGAACATGTGCTGCGGCACGTGATCAACGGCGGACTCGGTTTTCGGAGTTTCAGTGACTTCCTCCACTCCCACCGTCTGCGTGAGGCCTCCTTGCGCCTGAGGGACCCTGCCGCGCGCAGGATCCCGGTACTGACCATTGCACTCGACGTGGGCTACGGCTCGATCGGCCCGTTCAACCGCGCCTTCAAGGAGCGCATCGGCATGACGCCGACCCAATACCGTCGCGCACCGGACATCGAAGTCGATCTGACCGCCCAGCCGTTTCCAGCGCGAGGCCGGTAGTCCAACAAAGAGTCTGATTCCGGAATCGGCCAGATTCCGTCCGTTTTCGGCGAGCCTGACAGCCGACGCTGCGTCATGGTCGGGTCGCGCAGATTTCGCCCCACCGGCGAAAGCGAGGCGGTATGGCGCGATATGTCCGGATCCTCTTTGCGGCTGCCGCGGCGCTCTCGTTGGCGCACGTTGCCCAAGGCGCTTCGCGCCTGGTCGGCGAGCTGCCGCGGGCGGCAAACCGGCCGTTGGAGTCGCTGCCCGGGGTCGATACGGAATACGGCGACTTGCGCGCTGCAGATGGCGCGCTGCTACGCACTGTCGTCACGCGCCCGCAGGGAAAGAACGGTCGCCTGCCCGCGGTACTGTACATCCAGTGGTTGTCCTGCGACTCGATCGAGCTCGAACCCGGTGCACGGGATGGCTGGAGCGTGATGCTGCGTCGGCTCATCACCGAATCGAACATGCTCTGGATGCGCACGGAAAAGTCGGGCGTCGGCGATAGCCAGGGCCCCCCGTGCGCCAAGCTCGACTACGAAACCGAGCTCGCGCAGCACCGCGCCGCGTTGCGCGCGCTGAGATCACGGCCCGATGTCGATCCGACGCGCATCGTGATCTACGGGGCGAGCATGGGCTCCAACTACGCGCCACTGGTCGCGGCCGGCGAAGACGTCGCCGGAGTGGTGGTGTGGGGCGGGGGCGCATTCACCTGGTTCGAGCGCATGCTGCGATTTGAAAGGAACGCGCTCGAACTGGGCGCTACCGATCCCCAGGCGCTGGCGGGTGAAGTGAGTGCGCGCGCCGCCTATTTCGCCCGTTATCTGCTCAACGGAGAGTCGCCCTCGGCCATTGCCAGGAGCGACCCCAAGCTGGGGCAAGTGTGGTCACGCGTCATCGGCACCAGCGAGGACGCCCACTATGGCCGGCCGTTCGCATTTCATCAGCAGGCGCAGCGGCAGAACTGGGCCGGCGCATGGGGCCGTGTCGGGGCGCCGGTGCTGGTGCTGTACGGCGAGTACGACTGGTTCGAGTCGCGGGATTCCGCCGCATTGATTGTCGATATCCTCAACCGCCGTCAGCAGGGCTCCGCGACGCTGCAAGTGCTGCCCAAGCTGGACCATCATTTCACGCGCTTCGCATCACCGCGCCAGGCGTTTCAGGAGAAGGGTGGGACAACTGACGCGGGGCCGGCGGTGGAGGCGATCCTGAAGTGGCTCCAGGTGATCGGCGTGCGACCGTCGTGAGGGTTAGCGCCAATGGTTTCGATCCAGGCGGCCCGCGTGATGCTCGGTGTGTTCGCAATCGCTGGCGCGGCATCCGGGGCGGACACACCCAGCGTCACGCTGCAGTCCTACGCGCGGGCGCGCGCTGTCCTCGACGCCGGCGCGCGTGCCATGGGTGGAGCGCCCGCATTGACGGCCCTGCGCACCGTTCGCCGCGATCTGACCGACCGGTGGGTCGACCCCGGGCAGGGACAGCGCCCGTGGAGCGGCGCGCCGGGGGCAATACCGCCAGCAAACGGCGGCTTCGAAGCGACCGAAACGCTCAGCTTCATCGACTACGCCCAGGATCGTTGGCTCGAGACGCAACGATACGTCGATTCTCCGCAGGAATACGCGCTCGTCCTCGATGTGGTCACCGCGGGGCACGGCTTCCGCAGCATCAGGTACATCGACGAGGATCCCTACTTTGACTCGCTGCCGGCGTCCGACCTCGGGCGTCTGCTCACCCTGAAGTTCCGACGCAACCCCGAGGGCATTCTGCGAATGGCGCTCGCGCGGCCCGAGACGCTGCAGTGGGTAGGGACTGCCGACGAATCGGGCCGGCCGCTGGAGGTGATCTCGTTTGCCGATTCACTCGGCACGCGCGTGAGCCTGTACTTCGACGCGAAGACTCATCACCTGAGCAAGCTCGAAACGCTACGCGACCATCCCGTAGCCGGCGATACGAGCACGGAGATCCTGTACTCAGACTACCGCCCCGTTGGGGCGCTGATGTTGCCGTTTCGTTATCTCGACCGGACCGCGGGCCTCCCTACCCATGTGATCGACATCCGCTCTATCGAGCTCGATGGGACGTTACCGGCCGAGCGCTTCGAGCCGCCGCGCAAGTTCGTCACCGTTCAGCGCGGGCCGGAGAGTCCGCGTCTCGAGAAGATGAGCGACTCGCTCTACCTGATACGGGGTGCCTACAACGTGATGTTCTCGGTGTTCGCCGATCATGTCATCGTATTCGAGGCACCCATGGGTGACGCCTACGCGCGCCAATGTCTCGATCTGATTCGCGCCACAGCCGCCGGCAAACCGATCCGGTTTGTCGTCGCCAGCCATTTTCACTTCGATCACATAGCGGGGCTGCGCGCCTATGTTGCCGCGGGCATACCGATCCTGGCGCCACCCGATGCGCAGGCCGTCATTGAGAAGGCGGTGGCAATGCGGCACACGATGCACCCTGATGCGCTATCCGGGCAACCGGCTCGCGCCATCATCGAAACGGTGTCCGGCAGCAAGGTGCTCGATGCCGGAGGTGTTCGCGCACGCATCTACGATTTCGGCCCGGCACCTCACGTCGCACAAATGCTGGTCGGCTATTTTCCCGATGAAAAACTGCTATGGGTAGCGGACCTCATGGATGTGCTCACCGACGAACTGGTTATCGCCGGAGTCGACTCCGTGCCGATGCTGGCCAGGATTCGCGAGCTGGGACTGGAAATCGACCACGTCGTGCCCGTGCACGGGGTAC
>DATIEU010000500.1:0-12431 GCA_035455565.1 Steroidobacteraceae bacterium
CCTCATCGCGCGACCCTGGGGCCTGGCGAACATCCCTTCCCCACACCCTACGCTCACCGCTTCGTGACCATGCAGATCGATCCGGCGGTCCTGTTGCGCCGGCTCATCCAGGACTTTGAGCTTGCCGGCGGAAGACTGGTCATTCGTGATTTCAAGGACCGCTCGGACGTGCTCTCGGTGGCCGAAGCGCTGATCTTCAACTGCAGCGGTCTTGGCGCTGCCCAGTTGTTCGAGGATGCCACGCTCGTTCCGGCCAAAGGGCAACTGGTGTACTTCGCGCCCGATCCCGAGGTCGATTACATGACGTTCGGCGGCGGTCGGGGCCTGCTGCACATGTTTCCGCGCTCGGATGTCATCCTGCTTGGCGGCACATTCAAGCTCGGCGACTACACCGCCCACGCCGAGCCCGAAGAAACCGAGCGAATCGTCACGGAGCACCAGCGGCTATTCGCTGAGTTTGGCTAGCTGCGGCGCGCTGCCACGGGCAACGCAAGGCACGTGGACAAACCCGTGTAGCTGGTGTCGGCAGCAGCGACAAGATCTGGATGGTGAGTAAGCCGCGGTCGGCGCGTCAGGATGCCGAGCTCAGTGGCTCCCATGCTTCGCCGTCGTGGAGTTGCGCCTGGATGACCGCCGGGTCGGGATGAAAAAGGATGCCGCGAAGCAGTTTCGGACGGCCAATGCGGTCCATGCGAAACGTCCGCGGCGTGCCCTTCTCGACATCGCGGGCCAGCAGGTACCAGACGGGGGGAGTGACCAACAGACCATGAGGCTCGATGCGACGCACTGTCCGCCGGCCCACGCGATCGATGTAGTGAAAGCCGAGACCACAACCTGCTGAGAAGGCTTCTTCGAAGACGCGCAACAGCTCGGGCGGCGCCGTCCCGGCGGAAGAACGGATCTCCGCGCTCGGAGGCGGCCCGACGATGACCCTGCGACAGAGCGCCCGCAATGTCCGCGCCCGGGCGGAAGGCAAGCTGACGAGAAGTTTTGCCAGTCCCGAGCGCGCCGCCTCACCCCATGGCAGCTGACTGGCTTCGCGTGACAGCCTGGCGGCGAGCCAAAGGGCAATCACCTCGGCGAGCGAGAGGTGCACCGCCGTGATGCCGCGTGCGCCTTCAAGACGCACGCCCCCGCCGGGTCCCGCTTCACCCATAATCGGTAGGCCACGCTCTCGCAGCGCTGCCAAGTCGCGCAGCACCGTGCGCGTGCTCACGTTGAGTTCCTCGGCGAGCGCTGCAACCGTCGTCTCCCGTCGAGCACGCAGGAGATCCGTCAATTCGAACAGGCGTTCAGCGCGCGGCATTTGGTGACAGATTCTGTCATGGATGCCCCTAGCCTGCCTTGGGCGGTTCCATGCGCGAGCGCTGTGTCGAGCGCTCGCCGTGAGCCGCAGGTCTAATCGCACGAGGTGGAACGCACATGCAGCCATTCGACGTCCAGTCCATCGCCATCGCGGCGCCCGCTGATGTGGTGTTTCGGTATGTCGCTGATCGCTTTGCGCTCCCCGACTGGACGCACGCGTTCACGCGCGTGGACGCCCACACCGCGACCCTGGAAACGCCGGCCGGCGCCGTCGATATCCGTCTGGAGGTTCTCGCCTACGGCGACTGCGGCTCCGTAGACTGGATCATGACCTTTCCCGATCATTCGGTGGGCCGCGCGCATGCGCGGGTCGTCAACAACACGGATGGGTCCTCGATTCTGTGCTTCGTGTTGCTGGCGCCTCCCGTGCCCCAGGAGCAGATCGAGGGCACGCTCGAGCAACAGCGGAAGATTCTTCGCAGCGAGCTGGCGCGCGTGAGGCAGATTCTCGAGCGGTGAATTGCGCCGCGTCATGACAAACATTGCCAACCGGCGTAGCGTCCGAGCGGTACACGCCGAGGGCCGGACAGGGAAAATCATGGAGAGGCTCCTCGCGATTCCGCGGGAGCGCCGAACATTTCCACCGCTGTTTGAGTAGCCTCGCGCAACAGCGCGCAGGGCTCGCACGCGCACGGCGCAGGGAGGTCACATGGCAAGGGCAGGCTGTCCGCAGATCGTCACAATGATTGCGCAGGCCGATGATGCCCTCAACCAAGCCGCGAGACCCTGAGGGAAGCCTACATGGCGGTCTCCTGCAGCCGGCGCATTCAGGCCCTCTGGTGCAACGAGGAAAAGTCCAACGCCTGGGTATGGTTGAGCAACGCCGGATGGCGCAAGCTCGATGACAGCAACCGCGACGCATGCACCAACCTGCTCGCGATCGCCGCCCTCGCGAAGGCGCGCGACTCCGAAGTCATGGTCCATGAAGAGCTGCGTGGCGACCGCTGGTTCATCACCGAGATCTACGACTTCTCACACGGGGGTGCGCACGCCGCCCAGGAATTGAGCTTTGCAGTGAGCGAATGCATGTTCGGCTGGACCGCGGCTTTCCGACAGCAAGGCACCCACATCCTGGCGCGCATTCGTCTGAACCCGGATTCGGACGTGTCAGCAGCGCTCCTCGAAGAAGTGAAGGCGCGCTGGAAACAGGGCATCGAAGATAAATGGAGCTATCGTTTCAGCTGTTGTCGAAGGCCCGGGTGTACCTCTCGCTGCGATCTGACCTACGAGGTGCAGTGGACGGATCAAAACCCGCACCTGACCGTGCGCGTCAAGAAAGGCGACGGCCGTAGCAACCTGAGCCTTTGGCACACCGATGATTCGGGCGACGTGGCCTCACACGAGTTTGGCCACCTGATGGGTCACCCGGATGAATACGCGGAGCCCGGCGTCTGTCCAGACCGAAACCCCGTGAACACCGGCACGGTGATGGACGACAACAGCGAGGTCGTGCAACGGCTGTGTGAGCCCTTCTGCAATCGAGTCGCGCAGGACACGACCGGCGCTTGAGTACCGCGATGGCGTCGACTCCAAAAACCGCTCCGACCATCGCTCCCGCGAGTCGATCGCTCGCGGAGACCTTTGCGGCATTCGCAACGCAGAAGGAAGCAGGTTCGTCTCTGATCGTTACCCTGTCGGTGCGCGGTGGGCCACCCGCGAAGGCGTATCGGCTCGAGTTTGTCGCGCGCGGCGATGGGAATGCGCACTGTCAGTATGAATGCCGGCTCACTCACAAGGAGGGCACATCCGGGGACGCGCGCCTCTCCGGTCAGCAGCTACGCGCGGTATTCGGCAAGGTCGCCGCGGTGCTCGCACTGCCGGAAGAACAGCCGCGGTTCTTGCCGGACACGCTGATCGGCATCCTGGATCTATCCGATGGCATAACCGTGCGCCGCTTCTATTTTGCCGCCGACGCCGACCAGGCGAAGACGCAGGGAAAAGTCCCCCCGCCTGCACTCAAACGCCTGGTCGACTCCATCTATGTGACGGCGGCCGCTCTCACCAAGCAACGGTCCGTGAAGCCGTGACCAGCACAGAGGAGAACCACTCATGCCCTGGCTCAATGGAAAGAAGGTCGATGCCCTTTGGTCGAACGAGGAAGACTCGAACGTCTGGGGCTGGATCGACGGAGCGTGGCGCAAGTTCCACGACGACAACGATGACGCTTGCACCAATTTCGCCATCCTCAGCGCACATGCCAAGCAGGGCAATCGAACCGTCGACGTTCTCGTCGATGGCGACCGCGTCAAGGAAATGTATGTCTGGTAGCGCGGTCATGAAGCGCGCGCCGATTGAACTGACCCAAGCGGAGGTCGAGTCGCTCTCTGGCTCGAGCGCCAAGACGAATGCGCGAGCGCGTGCGGTACGGAAAAGGCTGCGAAAGCGCGGTTCCCTGAAAGCCCGCACAAGGCCCGCGCGATCGCAGAAGGCCAAGCCACTGCCCATTACTCGAGCCGAGCTGAAGCCATTGCGCTCCCGCGGCGCGACCGGGCTGCGCGAACGACTCGCCGCGCAGGTCTCTGCGTCAGACGAGACGCGCTATGGCACCCCGACCTCCAAACGAGCGCCGGCGCGTCCGCCTTACGGCAAGCCGGGATCAGGTGGTTGACGCGTGTCTACTCAACTCGCACCCGCCGCTGGTTCGGGTGCGTGTCGCGGTGCTGCGAGCGCGCAGATAAGCATCAGACGTACTGGATCAGGACCGGAAGCGCGGCGACCAACAGAGCCAGGAAGACCGCGAGCACCGAGCGATTGAAGATGAACATGGCAGCTCTCCCGTGAAGTACGGGAGTGAAGGTACGCGACGGTATTGTTCCGATAAACAACTCAATATTGACTTTATTGTTCAACATCGCTATCTAATCGACGCTTGGAAGACTTCCAAGCCATGCGCGCCTTCAGCCGGGTTGCGGAGCTCGGCTCCTTTACGCGGGCGGCCGACGAACTCGGCCTTTCGCGGGCGATGGTCAGTACGCACGTACGCCGGCTCGAGCGACGTTTTGGCTTGCGGCTCCTCAACCGCACGACGCGCAAGGTAGCCGTAACGCCGGCGGGCGCCGACTACCTCGTCCACTGCCGGCGCGTGTTCGCTGAGCTCACGGCCGCGGAGGAAACCCTGCGTCGGAGCAAGGAGCAGCCGACGGGTCGCGTGCGCGTGGACGTGCCCGGCTCTTTCGGCCGGCAGATACTTCTGCGGGCACTGCCCGAGTTCCTCGAGCGCTACCCGGGGATCGATCTCGACCTGCGGTTCAACGAGCGCGTCGTGGACCTGGTGCGCGAGGGCGTCGACCTCGCCGTGCGCGCCGGCACCGTGACCGACCCTGACCTGGTGGCTCATCGCATGTGCGGATCCCGCTGGATCACGTGCGCCTCGCCGACCTACCTCGCCCGCCATGGACGACCGCAGACGATCGCGGACCTGGCCGATCACGTGTTGATCGGTTCGATTCCGCAGGGCGGCACGCATGCGCGGCCGTGGGTGTTCGCGCAGGATGCCGCGCCGCCCGTCGAGCTGCGGTTCCGGATGACGGTCAACGAAGCGGAGGCGGTCATGCTCGCGTCCGCGCGGGGCGTCGGCATCACCCAGACCATGGACCTGCTCGCGGCCCGCGAACTGGTGGACGGCAACCTGATGATCGTCCTCACCGAGCACACCCAGGTCGGACCGCCGCTGTCTATCGTCCATACGCCTGCCGCCCAGCGCCTGGCGCGCGTGCGCGTTGTTTCCGAGTTTCTGCGCGGGCTCTGCGAGTATGTCGTCCAGCGCGCCGCGGCTCATACGGGGATGAAGCCCATTACCTGAGCACGCTTCCATGCCCGCAGACGAACTACTTCGCAAACGAACTGATCAGGATGCACGGCCGCTCGTTACGGCGGGGGCCAGTTGTGCACTGTGGGCGCTCGCAGGCTGTGCGACGACGGTGATTCCACCGGAGGGTTCCGCCGATCCGGTCGAGGTCTACATCGTGGACCACGGCAGCACATCGAGCCTCATCATCCCCGCGAGCGGCGGCGGCATGCTGCGCTACGCATACGGAGACTGGAATTATTACGCCCTCGGCCGAAAGGAGCTGCGGTACGGAATCGCGGCACTCTTCTGGCCCACGCGATCGGGCCTGGGTCGAGCGGAGCTTCGCGGCAATGCGGGCGAGCCGACGGTGCGTGTGCAGGCGTTCTCGATCAAATCACTACACTCCGTGCCCACGGAACGCGCACGGGTAAGCGAATTCGAGCAGCGCATGGAGGCGCTCTATGACGAGCGCCGTAACACGGAGGTCGAGAATCCCCTGACTGGTCTCAGCTTCGTGCACCACCCGCGCGACTACACGTACCTGTGGAACTCGAATCATGCGGTCGCATCCTGGCTGCGAGAACTGGGATGCAAGACACAGGGTCCGTCCTTTCGCGCGAGCTGGCGAGTCCGCGACCAACAATAGTTTTCAGCGACTTTGTCTGCGCCACGTCGCAGGTGGTACTCCGAACTGGCGCTTGAATGCCCGGTTGAAGGCAGCCTCGGATTCGTATCCCACGTCGAATGCGACCTGCGAAACCGATCCCCGGCCCTCCCGCAGGCGCGTTGCAGCGACCTGCATGCGCCATAGCGCCAGATACTGCATCGGCGGCTGGCCGATGAGTGCGGTGAAGCGATCCGCGAATGCCGAGCGCGACAGTCCCACATCGCGCGCGAGCCCTTCGGCGGTCCAGGCTTCGTTGTGACGCGAGTGAAGCAGTCCAAGCGCCCGTCCAACGATCGGATCGCGCAATGCTGCCAGCCAGCCGCGCTGCTCGACCGGCAGCTCCTCCACGTATTGGCGCACGGCCTCTATGAACAAGAGCTCGGAGAGCTTCGAAATCAACGTGACGGACCCGACGCGGCCCGCACTGATCTCGTTTGCGGCCAACTGGAACGAGCTCTCGATCCAGGTTCCTGAGTAAGACCTCCTGAGGTCCAGTTTCAGCACTTTCGGCAGCGTCGCCACGAGGGGATTGAAGGGTGCGTCCGAGCCGAGGAAGCCGCACACGATGCGTGCGCTCTCACCTCCTCCGCCATGCACGATGCGCGCGAGACCACCGTCGTGCGGTGGTTGCACGAGTTCGTCAGCGCTCACGGGCGGAATCTCCAGAGTGCTTCCGAGTCGATGCGAGTCGTTGCGGGGCAGGAGAACAACCTCGCCCGCTCGCAGCTCGATTGGAGCATCGGTGCCGGTCTGCAGAAACAGGCTTCCCGAGACGACGCAGTGGTAGGCAATCACATGCTGTGGCGTTTCGAGAAAGGGCCGGCAATCTTCCGGCGCGACCCTCGCGGTTACGCACCACGGCGCACTGAATTGCGCGTCCAGAAAGACCCCGCCGGTCAGCCTGACGACGCGAAGAACATCCGAGAGAGCATCCAAGAGGCAATCCATAGCGCGGCGGCTCGAGCAAGAGACTCGGCGTGCCGGTCATTCAATGTTGCGTCACCGGATCCTACAGTAGCACCCGCGACGTTATGGAGGCTGGAACATGTTGCTGCGCGACGACCTCAACCACCTGGTGACCGGTGCTACTCGCACCAGCCTCGAGCATTACCAGCATGCCCTGCGGCTACTGCAGTGTTACATCGGTGATCCGGTTGCCGTGGTGGATGCCGCCATTGCTGAGAGCCCCACCATGGTGATGGCGCATGCGCTCAAGGCCTGGCTTCATCTTCTTGGAACCGAATCGAATGGGCTACCGGTCGCGCGGGAATCCTTGCGGACGGCGCTGCAACTGCGCGCGAACCACCGTGAGGCTGGCCACCTTCAGGCGATTGGCCGCGTGATCGAAGGACGCTGGCACGACGCGGGACGGGAGCTCGAGGATGTGGCAATCGAATACCCGAACGATGCGCTCGCACTTCAGGCCGGCCATCAGATCGACTTCTTCACCGGGAACTCCCGCATGCTGCGCGACCGGATCGCACGTGCCCTGCCCGCCTGGAGCGAGCGTATGCCGGGCTTCCACGCCCTGCTCGGCATGCATGCGTTCGGCCTGGAGGAATCGGCCGACTACGGGCGCGCGGAGTCGCAGGGTCGCCGGGCGCTGGAGCTCGAGCCGCGCGATGGCTGGGCGCAGCATGCCGTAGCGCACGTGATGGAGATGCGGGGCCGTCCGAAGGACGGTATTGCCTGGATGCGCGCGAACCCGGATGCCTGGTCGCGCGACAGCTTCTTGTGTGTTCACAACTGGTGGCACCTCGCGCTCTTCCATCTCGAGGTCGGGCAGGTTGATGAGGTCCTCGCGCTGTTTGACGGGCCGATCTACGGCAAGCGCTCCACGGTCGTGCTCGACATGGTCGATGCGTCTGCGCTGTTGTGGCGCCTGCAGCTCCGTGGCTTCGACGTCAGTGGCCGCTGGAGCGCGCTGGCCGACCGTTGGGAGCCGCTCGCGGCGTCCGGAAACTATGCCTTCAACGATGCGCACGCGATGATGGCCTTCGTTGGTGCGGATCGCCGGAACGCAGCCGCGTCAATCCTGGAAGCTCAGCTCGCTGCGATGGAAAGAGATGACGACAACGCGATGTTCACGCGCGACGTCGGACGGCCCATGACGCTCGCGATCAGGGCGTTCGGCGATGGTGCCTACGCCGAAACAGTCCGATTACTGCGGCCCATCCGCAACATCGCTTCCCGCTTTGGGGGAAGCCATGCACAGCGCGACCTTCTCGACCTGACGCTCATCGAGGCCGCTTTTCGCTCGAACCAGAGCCAGCTGGCCTCGGCCCTCGTCGCCGAGAGAATCGATGCGAGGCCGGCGAGTCCGTCGGTGCGAGCGTTGCGCGATCGATCCCTTGGCAAGGCGGCGTGATCGCCGCCGCCAGCCCACCGAACATGAGGAGAGCAATGATGAACAACATGGCAATTGTGATACGCGAAGACGGTTACGACAGGTTGCTCACGCCGTTGACGTTCGCCTACGTTCAGGCAAGCCAGGGCGTACAGGTAGACATTCTGTTCGTGCTGTGGGCAGCCCGAGTTCTAACCGCCGAAGGCGCGCAATCCGTCCGCATCGAAGGACGGCACGCAGCCGACGAAGCCTGGCTTCGAGACCGCCTGGCTCGCGACGGCGATCCGGTCGAGATCAGCGAATTCCTCAAGCTGCTCAAGGCAACCGGCAAGGTCAATCTGTATGTCTGCCGCCTTGCGGCCGCGACGTTCGAAGTCACCCAGGAGAGGCTGATGCCGGAGGCCGACGGGATCGTCGACTCCAGGTGGTTCCTCAATGAGAGGGCGGCGAAGGCGGATCACTGTCAGTACTTCTAAGCTAGAAACTCCATGTCGCGCTGAGGGTGAAATTGCGCGGCCGCGCGTAGATGATCTCGGCGTAACCCGAAGCCGTGGTCAACGACGAAGTTCCAGCCACGGGATACAACTCATCGGTCAAATTGAACCCGCTCAACATGAAACGCCACTTGTCATCTCCGGAAGCGAGCGTGAGCGACGCATTGACCAGCGTTACGTCATCGGTCTGCGCGATTTCCACGGAGTTGCCGGCATCGAAAAACTGCTCGGCGGTGTAGCTCACATCCGCGCGCGGCGTCAGGCGCCAGTCATTGCCGAGTACGAAGTCGTAAGAAAGACCGAAATGCCCCTGCCACTCGGGCGTAAACGGCAGGCTGCTGGTGAGCGTGGCCGTAGCGGTCGGTGTGACCGGGCCGAACGGCGGAGGCGGCGTGATGCTGTCGAAGGACGCATCGAGATAACCGAGGCTGGCGTCGAGTCGCAGTTCGGGGATCGGCGCGTAGTTGAGCTCGATCTCGCCGCCATCGATGGATGCCACGCCGGCGTTGAACAGCAGCGGCACCACGCCGAGGCGGTAGGTCATCTGGATGTCGTCGTAGTCCGAACTGAATGCCGCGATGTTGATGCGCAGGCTGTCGGTGGGATCGAGTTTCAAACCGAGCTCGAAGGTCTCCGCGGTTTCCGGCTCGAAAGAGATCGGCGCGTTACCTGGCGGAGCGGCGTTGTAGCGTTGATTGAAGCCGCCGCTCTTGAAGCCCTCGGCCCAGCTCACGTAGGTCATGACGCGCTCGTTGAAGCGGTATTGAGCGCTCGCCGAGGTCGTGGTCGCGTTGAACTCCCGTTCGAAACGATTCGTCGTGAGGAACAGGCACCCTGTCTGGGTCGGCGGCGGACCCGCGAAAGGGCACAGCGCCGTCGGTGGCGGTGGTTCGGGCGCGCTTGCCGGCGCCACGTTGAACATCGTGGCCTGAAGTCCTTTCGTTTCCTCGGTATACCGCACGCCGGCCGACAGGCTGAACGCGTCGGTCAGGCTGAAGGTCCATTCAGTGAATGCGGCGGTCGCCTCGGTGTCCATGGCGACGCGCTGGGTGTCGAAGGATGTGCCGGGATTTCCCAGCGGCACGATCAACCGGTCGAAGGAGTCCTCGTCGAAGTAATACAGGCCGAACACGCCGTCGACACGGTCCGTGTCCACAAGCGCCTGCAGCTCCTGACTGAACTGCTCGCTCTCGCTGTCGTAGTTGGTGTGCAGGATGAGCAGCGTCGTGTTGTCGGCATCGCGCGTGCCGGTCCATTCGAGCCGCCGGTCCGCGGTAATCGATTTGAAGGACAGGACGTCGTTGACGCCCCAGTCCACGACCAGGGACACGCCGCGGTTCTCGAGCGTGCTCGTCGCGGCATAGTTGCCCCCGTTTGCATAGGGACCGAGCTCCTGGGCGTCGTTGCCGCAGCGGGGATCGTCGAGCGGACCGACGAGTACTGGAGGCGGCAGCGGATCGATCATGTCCGGGCAGCCCGCGGACTGGCTCGCGGAGCCTACGAAGACGGCCGCCTCGTTCATGGTGCGGAACACGAACGGCGACCCATTCTCATCTTCCTTGGTGTAGTCGCCGCGCAGCGTGACGTCGAGGCTCTCGGAGGGATTCCAGCGCAGCGCGACCTGGCCCGTGTACATCTTCTCATCGCCAAGGTCTTTGCCGTCGGCAACTCGCTCCACATAGCCATCGCGCTGGCGGCCACCCAGCGCGATGCGCGCCGACCAGGTGTCGCTGAGCGGCAGGTCGAAGGCTCCATAAAGCTCGTAGAGACTGTCCTCGCCCACTCCCAGCCGCACCGAGTTGCCGGCGTTCTCGCCCGGCGCGTTGGTCGTCAGCAGCACGGCGCCACCGATGGTGTTACGGCCAAACAGCGTGCCCTGCGGCCCGCGCAGGATCTGCACACTTGCGATGTCGCGAAAATCCAGTGCGCCGCCGACTGCGCGGCCCATGTACACATCGTCGATATAGATGCCCACGCCCGGGTCGACGGCCGGCGTGGCGTCGGTCTGACCGATGCCGCGGATGAACACCTGTGCGGCCGAGTTGTTGCCGGTGAGCGTTCCGTAGGAGTGAAACTGCAAATTGGGCGCGATCTTGTCGAGATCGGTGGTGCCGATCACCTGCTGCCGTTCGAGCTCATCGCCACTCAGCGCGGTGATGGCGACCGGCGTGTCCTGCAGGCTCTCTTCGCGGCGGCGAGCGGTCACAATGATCTGCATGATCGGCTCGGCGTCCGGATCCGACGCGCCGGCCGCCTGCTGTGCGGCCGCGGGTTCGGGCCAGGCAATCACGACGAGCGAGATGACGATTAGAGACTGCGTGCAGCGCGCGAATGCACGTCGAAGGGCGGCAAACATTCCCATGATTCCCCCCGGATGGAGATGTTTGTATGTGATGCATACTATTAGCGTTGTCAGCGGTTTGGCAAGTGAGTACATTCGGGGCCGATCGGTAATTCTGGAATCGCCATGCCGCGCCGTTCGAACGCCAGGGAAGAAGAATTCGTCGAAGATCTGCAGGGGCCGGAACTCATGTTCGAGGAACTCGACAGCCTGCTCGGTTACCGGATGCGGCGCGCCCAGGGGGCCATGCACCGCGACTACATGGCGACTGTCGCCGATCTCGCCCTCACGCAGAAGCAGACCGCGACGCTCTGGCTCATCAATGCCAATCCCGGCGTCTCGCAGGTGTCGATCGCGGGCGCACTGGGCATGGATCGGGCCACCATGATGTCAGTCACCGACCGACTCGAGGAACGCGGTTTGCTGGTGCGCAAGCGCTCGAGTGTCGATCGGCGTCGCCAGGAGCTGTACCTCACGCCTTCAGGTCAAAGCACGTTGCGTAAGGTGAAGGCGCGCATCGCCGAGCACGAGTCCCGATTCAAGGCACTGTTCAAGCCGGCGGAACTCGCGGCATTACTGGCGGCGCTCGAGAAATTCCGCAGCCTGGGCTGAGGTTGCCTCGCCAGGGCGCAGGCCCCGTAAAGGCTTGCTGCAGTGGCAACGGTAGCGATTCAGGAGAACTACCGACACGCCGCGTTCAGTTCGAGACCGTGAGCGTGACGGTCTTCAGGTCCACCGAGTTCGGTCCGACCATGATCTCGAACTCCCCGGGCTCCACCACCCGCCGCAACTGCGCGTCCCACAGCCGAAACGCTCGCTCATCTAGCGTGAAACTCACCGTGCGCATCTCCTCAGGCTCCAGCATCACCCGCTCAAACCCCTTCAGCTCCTTCACCGGACGGGTCACCGAGCTCACCTTGTCGCGCACATACAGCTGCACCGTCTCCTCGCCACGTCGCGCGCCGACGTTGCGCACGGTAACCGACACCGTCACCCGACCGTCGGGCGCAATCCGACTCGCCGACAACCGCGGCTCGCCCACCTCGAAGCGCGTGTAGCTCAGCCCGTACCCGAACGGATACAGCGGCGCCGCCGTGTCGAACAGATACCCACGCCGCGCGCTCGGCTTGTAGTTGTAGAACACCGGCAACTGACCCACCGAGCGCGGGATCGTCACCGGAAGCTTCCCCCCCGGACTGACCTCCCCGAACAGCACCTCCGCCAGCGCCGTGCCGCCCTCCTGACCGAGATACCACGCCTCGATCAGCGCGTTGGCGCGCTCGGAGACCTCCACCACCGACAGCGGCCGACCGTTGATCAGCACCACCACCACGGGCTTGCCCAGCTCAAACAGCGCCGCCGCCAGCTCTCCCTGCTCGCCCACCAGATCCAGACTCGTCCGGTCACCGAGATGGTTATCCGCCCAG
>DATIEU010000501.1:0-5527 GCA_035455565.1 Steroidobacteraceae bacterium
CTCCTGAGTGTGCAAACACGCGCGGCCTTCGGGAATCTTGGCTGGAGCGTGCACGCTGCCGTCATGGATGTCTTCGCCTGGCTCGAACGCGACGATCATCCACGCTACGACGCCATCATCGCGAACCTTTTTGTGCACCATTTCGAGGCCGATACTCTGTCGCGCCTGTTCCGTGGAATCGCGCGGATCAGCGAATGTTTCATCGCGTGCGAGCCGAGGCGAGCCCAGGTCGCGCTGCTGGGCAGCCATCTGGTCGGCGCCGTCGGGGCCAACGCCGTAACGCGCCGCGACGCTGTGCTGAGCGTGCGCGCGGGATTTCGCGACCAGGAGCTTTCAGCGTGTTGGCCCAATGACGGTCGATGGCAGTTGAGTGAAACGGCAGCGCGGCTCTTTTCGCACACCTTTGTAGCGGTACGGCGGCTGCAGGCGTGAACACCGATTACGACGTCGTCATCGTCGGTGCGGGGCCGGCCGGGAGCACGGCCGCGATTCTCCTTGCCGCGGCGAACTGGTCCGTGGCCTTGATCGAGAAGCAGCCATTCCCACGGCGCAAGGTGTGTGGCGCTTGCATCAGCGCAAGTAACCTGCCGCTTCTCGCCACGCTGGGGATCGGCGATGAGTTTGCGCAGCGGGCCGGTCCCGAGTTGCACGAAGTCGCTCTCTATTGTGGCGATCGCGTGGTGCAGGCGCCTTTGCCGGCCATGCCCAATGCGCGCCATCCATGGGGACGCGCTCTGGGACGCGAAACATTCGACCTGCTGCTGCTCGAGCGCGCACGCGAGCTGGGTGTGAGCGTCTGGCAACCATGGACGGTGCGCGCGATCCATGGAAGCGGCGGCGATTACCGGTGCGCCATCGAAGCGCGCCCTGCACTCCCACGCGCGGAATTACGCGCGCCGGTCGTGATCATGGCCAACGGTTCGTGGGAAGCTGATCCGGGGGCCACGCGGCGCATCGCCAGGAGCCGTGGTGACCTCTTCGCGTTCCACGCGAATTTCAGCGGCGCGCAGCTGGCGCCTGGCGTGCTGCCTGTGATCTCTTTTGCAGGTGGCTATGGCGGCCTGGTCGTTGCGGAGAACGGTCAACTCACGCTTGCGGGCTGCATTCGCCGGGACGTCCTCAAGGCCTGTCGCGTCACGGCGCACGGACAGACTGCCGGCGACGCCTTCGAGGGATACTTGCGCGCCCACACGGGCGTATTGCGGAAGGTTCTGGAGGGTGCGAAGCGTGAGGGGTCGTGGCTGGGCATCGGGCCGATTCAGCCCGGCATCCGGGCACCGTGGCACGGCGCGGATGGACGATTCATGATCGGCAATGCGGCGGCCGAAGCACATCCCATCATCGGCGAAGGCATCAGCATGGCGATGCAGTCTGCAAGGCTCTTGTGCGCATGCCTCATCGCCGCCGGTCGCAGGAACGCGTCGGCTGATACCCTGCAACGCGTGGGCACCGATTACGCGCGGGATTGGCGCCAAGCGTTTGCGCCGCGCCTGCACCTGGCTGCGACGCTCGCGCATCTGGCAATGAGGCCCTGGCTGGCGCCGATCGTCTGGCCGTTCATCGTGCGAACTCCGCAGCTGATGACCGCGTTAGCGCGCGCGGCGGGGAAGGCACGAACCGCACCCGCCTTGCAGGGTCTACCGCCGTTGGGTCAGTTTGATTCGCTTGGAGATCTCAATTGAGTCTCGAAGACAACACCACGCTCGAACGCGTGCGCCAGATTCTCGCCAAGGAATTTGAAGTCGCCTCCGAGCTCATACAGCCGGCGGCGCGCCTGGACCAACTCGCGATCGACTCACTGGCGGTGATCGACGTGATGTTCCAGCTGGAAGACGAGTTCAAGATCAGTTTCCCCAAGGACCCCGGCCAGATGCCGACCGTCGGCGATCTCGTGTCCTGTATCGATCGGCTTGCGGCGGAGCAGCGTGCGCGGGCGCCATCGGGAGCGGCCGCATCTTGAGACGGGTCGCGATCACGGGTCTCGGCGTCGTTTCGCCACTCGGCAACGGTGCGCGAAATTTCTTCGAGCGACTCGTGCAAGGCCGATCCGGTGTCACACGGTTACCGGAGGATTTCCACCCTCGCCTGACGAGCCGTGTGGTTGCGCCTGTATCGTTCGATGGTGCTGCCCATTTCGGCGTGGCCCGCCTGCGGATGCTCGACCGTGTCAGCCAGTTCGCCCTGGTCGCTGCCGCCGAGGCCATCGCCGATGCCGGCGGCCTGTTTGAGCACGACGATCGAAACACCACCGGCGTATTCGTCGGAACCGGCATGGGCGGCGCTCAATCGACCGATGAGGGCTACCAGACGGTCTACGAGGAACGATCCGAGCGCGTCAAACCCTATTCCGTGCTGATGGCGATGAACAATGCCGCGGCAGCATGGATCGGCATCGATCATCAGCTGCTGGGCCCGAACTTCACGTTCTCGAGCGCCTGCTCGTCGTCGTCCGTTGCCATCGGCGAAGCATGGAAGCGCATTGCCACGGGAGAGCTCGACGTGATGGTCGCGGGCGGCAGTGAAGCCCCGCTCACGTTCGGTACGCTGAAGGCATGGGAGGCACTGAAGACCATGGCGCAGGAGGATCCTGAGGATCCATCGGCGTCATGCAAGCCGTTTGCGAAGAATCGCAGCGGCCTCGTCCTGGGCGAGGGTGCCGCGATGGTCATACTCGAAGCGTGGGAGCGCGCGATGGCTCGCGGCGCACACATCCACGCCGAGCTCGCAGGTTATGGCCTCAGCATGGATGCGGAGCACATCACGCGGCCGACAGTTGCGGGCCAGGCGCGTGCCATGGCACGTGCGCTGGAGAGCGCGCACATGTCCGCTGGCGATGTGGGCTACGTCAACGCTCACGGTACTGCAACGCTCGCGAACGATGCCGTCGAGACCGCCGCGATCAAGGAGGTTTTCGGCCCCGCGGCACGTGCCTTGTCCGTCAGCTCGACCAAATCCATGCACGGGCATTTGCTCGGCGCAGCGGGTGCGCTGGAGCTCGCGGCTACCGCGCTCGCGATCGAGAGGCGTGTGCTTCCGCCCACGATGCACTTGACGCACGCCGATCCGGAATGCGATCTCGATTACGTGCCAGGCCATGCGCGCCCTGTCGACATGCTGACAGGGGCCATGACGAATTCGTTTGCCTTTGGCGGAACCAACGTTTCGCTCGTTTGCCGCGCAGTGGCGTAGCGCACTGACAGCCTGCTACGGCGCATGTCGCTGCGACCTTCGCCCCTGGCTTCAGCGCGGTGGTGTTGTTGCAATGGAACCAAGAACGCGTTCCTTCCTCGCGCTGGCTACGGCCGCCCTGCTCTGGACTCGTGTTGCAGCCGCGGAACCGGTCGTCGTGCGACACGTCGAAGGGCTCGTGCACGACTTTCTCTCGTTGCGCTCACCAGGGGGCGATTCCCTGGCAGAGGGCGAGCTCATTCAGAACGCGCAAGGTGATCGCGTCACCAGCCGAGTGGTCTTCCACTTCAGGGATGGCTCGTTGTACGACCAGACCGCCGTATTTTCGCAGCGAGGCCATTTTCAACTGATCAGCTTTCACCTCGTGCAGAAAGGACCGGCCTTCGAGCCTTCGCTCGACATGACGATCGACTGTCCGACCGGCCACGTTACGATTGCCCATGAGAACGAGCGTGGTGAAAAGAAGGTCGAGGACGAGTACATGGACCTCCCGGCGGACCTGGCCAACGGGCTGATCCCTGTCTTGCTCAAGAACCTGCAGCCGGACGAATTGCCGGCCAGCCTGTCACTTGTTGCCGCCACGCCCAAGCCTCGGCTGGTGAAGATAACGGTGACCGTCGCCGGCGCCGAATCTTTTTCGTTTGCCGGCTCGACGCGCAAAGCGGCGCACTACGTACTGAAGGTCGACATCAGCGGCATCGCGGGCTTGATCGCACCGCTCGTGGGGAAGCAACCGCCGGACTCTCACGTCTGGATACTCGAGGGCATTGCCCCAGCCTTCCTGCGATCGCAAGCGCCGATGTTCATGGACGGACCGATCTGGCAGATGGACATCGTGCGCCCCGTCTGGCCGGGCGAGAGATGATCCGCTCTTGCGCGACGCGGTCTTTTGGTTTGATCGCAAGGAACCGCCACTGGCGGCGCTCAGCGGTTCGACAAGCGCCGACGTCATCGTAGTCGGTGGCGGCATGATGGGCCTGATGTGCGCGAGGGCGCTTCTGGCTCGCGGCCAGCGCGTGTGCGTCGTGGAAGCTGAAACCTGCGGCGCTGGAGCGAGTGGGCGTTCCTCCGGACTCATCACGCCTGACTCCGAGCTCGAACTCCGCGATCTCGTCGCCCAGTTTGGGACCGAGGCGGGACGTGAGCTATGGGAGTTCGCCCAGGGCGGGGTGAATGCGATCCGGCAGGCGGTCCTGGATGATCAGATCGACTGCGACATGCTGGCGCACGACGCGTTGTTTGTGGCGCCGAATGCCAGCGGAGCCGAAGTGGTCCGCACGGAGCACGCCGCCCGGCAGGCCTTTGCATACCCCAGCACGCTTTATTCGCGCGAAAGCCTGCCTGCGATCCTGGGTTCGACGGCGTACTTTGGCGCGCTCCGGTTTGGAAACACCTTCGGCATCGACGGCTATCGCGTCTGCAGTGGCTTGCGCCAGAGACTCATCGATAGCGGAGCGCGAATCTTCGAGCGCAGCCCGGTTACCCGGATCCTGGAGAACGGTGTCGAGACACCAGGAGGCTCGGTGCGAGGATCGGCCGTCATCCTCTGTGCCGATCGTTTCCTGCCCACGCTCGGGCTGGCGCGGCGCGAGATCTACCATGTGCAGACATTCCTCGCCATTTCCGAGCGCCTCGGCAGTTCAGCCATCGACCGGATATTCCCGCGCGGCCCGCTCATGGTCTGGGGCACCGATGTCACCTACAAGTATTTCCGCGTGACAGGCGATCAGCGCTTGCTCATCGGCGGCTGCACATTGGCGACCATGTATTTGCGGCGCGAACTGCACCGACCTGAAAAAGCGGTGCGGCATCTGAGGCGTTACCTGGATCGGTATTTTACCGACGTGCGCATCGAACTCGCCGCCTGCTGGCCAGGCCTGATCGGAATCACGAAGGACTTCGCGCCTGTCGTCGGGCATCACCCTCGCCATGCCTCAGTGCATTTTGCAGCGGGCGCCGCCGGTCTTCCCTGGGCCGCGGCGCTCGGGCGCTATCTGGCGGAAAAGGTGCTGAATGGACGCAACGACCTTGACGCTCAACTCACCGTCAATCGTCGATTCCCGGTCGGTCCAAAGCTGCAGGCCGTTCTCGGGGCGCCCTGTTCCTTTGCAATCTCCCACGGCATCCTGAAGTACTCCTCGAACTGACTTGCCGCCGAGCCGGACGCCGTACCGAAAATCCCTACTGGTCGACCGTCACCCCTCCTTGTCGAACTTCAGGGTCGCGCGATAATCCTGCGGAACAATCCGCGCCGTGCTCGTGGGTTGCGGCTCGACGCGCACGAGTGTCACGCGACATCCGCCGGCAACCGTGCTGCTACCCTCGAGCAATTCCACCC
>DATIEU010000502.1:0-6185 GCA_035455565.1 Steroidobacteraceae bacterium
GGACCATGCGCGTTACGAGTTGCACCGCGTGTGGGTGGTGGATTCGACGCTCAAGGCGGGCACCGATCACGTGTACAAGCGCCGCACGCTGTACGTGGACGAGGATTCCTGGCAGATCCTGGCGGTTGACTGCTACGACAAGCGTGACCAGTTGTGGCGCGTGCAGGAAGGCCACGCCATGGAGTACTACGAGCTGCCGACGCTCTGGACCACGCTCGAGCTCGTGATGGATCTCCAGAATCGCCGCTATCTCGCACTCGGCCTGCAGAACGAAGAAGTGCGCAGTTACGACTTCACGATCCAGCGCTCGGTCGCGGACTACCAGCCGAACGCCCTGCGCGCGCGCGGCACGCGTTAGTTCTCGCTGTTCCCTCTCCCCGCGCCGGGGAGAGGGCCGGTGAGGGGACCATGACGAAGACGCAGTGCGCTCTCATCGCGGCATCGGTGCTGCTGGTCTCGAGCCGGCCGGCACTGACGCAGGCTCCCGAGGCGCCTGCGCAGCCCCCCGACGAATACTCGGAGATCGCGCCGCTTGCGACCAAGTCGCTCCTGCTCGATGCGGTGCTCGCCGGGTCACGCATGGTGGTAGTCGGCGAGCGCGGGCATGTCCTGCTGAGCGACGACCACGGAAAGACCTGGCGTCAGGCGAAGGTGCCGACGCGCGCTTTGCTCACGGCGGTGTACTTCCACGATGACAAGCTCGGCTGGGTCGTGGGACACGATGAAACCATCCTGCGCAGCGAAGACGGCGGCGAAACCTGGGCGCTCACGCACGCGGCGCCCGATAAGGAGCAACCGCTTCTCGACGTGTGGTTCAAGGATGCGGACTCGGGCTTTGCGTTCGGCGCCTACGGCACAATTCTCGCGAGCTCGGACGGCGGTCGCAGCTGGACGCAACAGGCCTTCGATCCCAAGCCACTCATCGAGCGGCCCAAGCCTGCGGTATCGAAGGAAAGCGACGAGTACCTCGATGAAGGCGCGGCGAGCGACATGCACTTGAACGCCGTGGCGCGCGCGGACGATGGCAAGCTCTATCTCGTCGCCGAGGCGGGCCACCTGTTCCGCTCCGACGACGAGGGCGCGACATGGCTCGAGCTGCCGTCGCCATACGAGGGCTCGTTCTTCGGCGTCCTGCCGCTCGAGGGTGCGACGTTGCTGGCGTTTGGCCTGCGCGGACACCTGTATCGGAGCGAGGACGCGGGCGCCACGTGGCGCGAGACCAGGACCGACACGGTCGCCATGCTCACCAACGGCCTGCGCATCGATTCGCAGACGATCGTGATCACGGGCCTCGCGGGCTCACTACTCGTGAGCCGTGATGGCGGGAGGAGCTTCGAGCTCAGGCAGCAGGGCGATCGTAAAGGCATGGCCGCGGCGCTGCCGGCCGGCGACGGCCGCCTGCTCGTCGTGGGCGAGAGCGGCATCAAGGGAATCGAGCTATGAGGCTCTCCTCTTCTGCAACGGAACAGCGTTTCGTCGAGGGGCTCGGCAGGATCGTCTTCCGTCAGCGCACGCTGATCCTGGTGCTGTTCGCGCTCGTGACCGTCGTGATGGCCTATGCGGCGGTCACGGGCCTGCGCATCGACACCAAGTTCACCAAGCAGCTGCCGCTCGAGCACGAGTACATGCGGACCTTCGTCGAGCACCAGGCGGAGTTCGGCGGCGCGAACCGGATCCTGGTCGCGGTCCTCGCGCGCGACGGCAACATGTTCACGCCCGAGTTCTTCCAGGCGCTGCGCACGGCGACCGACGAGGTGTTCTTCATTCGCGGGGTCGACCGCGCCCGCGTGCAGTCGCTCTACACGCCGAACGTGCGCTACACGGAAGTGGTGGAGGACGGCATCCAGGCCGGCAACGTCATCCCGGCCGACTTCCAGCCGACACCCGAAGGCTTGGCGCACGTACGGGAGAATATCCTCAAGGCGGGCATCGTCGGTCGCCTGGTGGCGAACGATTTCTCGGGCGCGATCGTGAGCGCAACCTTGCAGGACGAGGATCCGGAGACCGGCGCGCCGCTCGACTACATCCGCGTCGCGCAGGATCTCGAGCAGAAGATCCGCAATCGCCTGATGGGCGATGCGGTGCAGGTTGGCGTGAGCACCTCCGCCTCGCCGGTCGAGGTGCACATGATCGGCTTCGCCAAGATCGTGGGCGACATCGCCGCCGGCTCGCTCTCGGTCGCGATCTTCGCGCTGGTCACCATGGTGCTGACGCTGCTGTGCGTGTGGATCTACATCCAGTCGTTCAAGGTCGCGCTCGTGCCGGTGGTCTGCTCGCTGGTCGCGGTGATCTGGCAGCTGGGGCTGCTGGTGCTGCTCGGCTACGGTGTGGACCCGCTCGGGATCCTGGTACCGTTCATCATTTTCGCGATTGGCGTGAGCCACGGCGTGCAGAAGATCAGCGCCGTGAGCGACGCGGTGGTCGCGGGCGATGACAGCATGGCGGCGGCGCAGCGCACCTTCCGCGCACTCTTCCTGCCGGCGATCGTGGCGCTGCTCGCGGATCTCGTCGGCTTCGTCACCATCCTGCTGATCCCGGTACAGGTGATCCGCGAGATGGCAATCACCGCGAGCTTAGGTGTGGGCGTCGTCATCCTCACCGACCTCATCCTGCTGCCGGTGCTGGTGTCGCAGCTCAGGTTCGATTCCGGCTATCGGGGTCGCATCGAGCGGCGCACCATGCAGCTCGCGCGATTCTGGGCGTGGCTCGCAAGGATCGCGAACCGTGGGCCGGCGCTGGCGGTGATCGCCATCGCCGCTGTGCTCACCGCGCTCGGCTGGTACAAGGGCCGCGAAACGCCGATCGGCGACACCCAAGCCGGCGTGCCCGAGTTGCGGCCCGACTCGCGCTACAACATCGACAGCAACGTGATCACCAGGAAGTTCTCGATCGGCGTCGACATCATCAACGTGATCGTCGAGACCGAGCCGGACGGCTGCATCGATCATGACGTGATGACCGCCATCGATCGCTTCGCCTGGCACATGGCGAACGTGCAAGGCGTGCAGAGCGTCATGGCGTTGCCGAGCGTGATGAAGATCGTGAGCGCGGGCTGGAACGAGGGCAGCCTCAAGTGGCGCAACATCCCGCGCAACCGCGACCAGCTGGTCCAGTCCCAGGCCTATCTCGATACCAGCACGGGGCTCTTCAACAGCGACTGCAGCGTGATGCCGGTGATGATGTTCACCACCGATCATCGCGCCGAGACCATCGAGCGCATCGTGCAGGCCGTAAAGGAATGGCGCACGACCCACGCGACGCCCAAGGCGAAATTCCGCCTGGCCACCGGAAATGTCGGCGTGATGGCGGCTACCAACGAGGAGGTAAAGGCCAAGGAGTATCCGATCCTCGCGGGGGTGTTCGCCGCGGTCATTCTCATGTGCCTGCTCACCTTCCGCTCGGTGACCGGCACGCTCTGCGTCATCATCCCGCTGGCGGTGGTCTCGGTACTGGCCTACGCGATCATGGCCCTGGTCGGCATCGGGCTGAAAGTCTCGACTCTGCCCATGGTGGCGCTCGGCGTCGGCATCGGCGTCGACTATGGCATCTATCTCTTCAGCCGCATGCAGGAGTACCTGGAGCGCGGCGAGAGCGTGCACGATGCCTACGTGCACACGCTGCGCGTGACCGGTGCGAGCGTGGTGTTCACCGGCATCACGCTCGCGATCGGCGTGATGACCTGGGTATTCTCGCCGCTCAAGTTCCAGGCCGACGTCGGCATCCTGCTCACCTTCATGTTCCTGGTGAACATGCTGGGTGCGATCCTGTTGTTGCCGGCGCTCGCCGCCTGGCTCGTGAAGCCGCCGAAGCAGCCGGCGTAAAATGATGAGAGCGTTGAACCATCGGCCCCCCGTGGGGCCCACGCACCTATGACCCCAGAGGAATTTCGCCGTCGCGGTCACGAGCTGATCGACTGGCTCGCGGACTTTCGCACGAACGTGTATGCCGGCAAGTATCCGGCGCTATCGAGCGCGCGCCCCGGCTGGTCGCGCGGCCGCCTGCCGCCGGCGCCGCCGCAGGCGGGTGAGCCCTTCGAAGCGATCCTGCGCGACCTCGATGCGCACATCGTGCCGGCGCTCAGTCACTTTCAGCATCCCGGCTTCTTTGCCTACTTCCCCTCCAACGGGCTACTCGCTTCGGTGCTCGGGGACTACGCGAGCACCGGCCTCGCGCAAGTCGGGCTCAACTACGCTTCCAGCCCCGCGCTCACCGAGCTCGAGGAGATCACGACCGATTGGCTGCGCCAGATGCTGGGCCTCTCGAATGCCTGGAGTGGCGTGATCCAGGATACGGCTTCGACTTCGAGCCTGGTGGCGCTGCTCTGTGCGCGCGAGCGCGCGACCGATCACGGAGCCTCGCGCGGCGGATTGCAGGCCGAGCCGCAGCCGCTCGTCGTCTATTCCTCGCAGCACAATCACAGCTCGGTCGAGAAGGCGGCGCTCCTCGCGGGTTTCGGGCGCGAGAACCTGCGACTCATCGCGAGCGACCGCGACCACGCCCTGCGAGTCGATGCGCTCGCGGCAGCGATCGGTGCCGATCGCGCGGCAGATCGCAGGCCAGTCGCGCTGGTTGCAACGGTGGGTACCACCGGCACGACCGCAATCGACCCCGTGGCGGCCATGGCGCGCATCGCATCGGCGCAGGGACTATGGCTGCACGTCGATGCGGCACTCGCGGGTTCCGCGATGATCCTCCCGGAATGCCGCAAGCTGTGGGAAGGCATCGAGGGTGCCGATTCGGTCGTCGTCAATCCGCACAAGTGGCTCGGTGCGGCCTTCGACTGCACGGCTTACTACGTGCGCGATCCGGCGCAGCTGGTGCGCGTCATGTCGACCAACCCGAGCTACCTGCGCACCGCGATCGACAGCGAGGCGCGCAACTACCGCGACTGGGGTATTCCCCTCGGCCGGCGCTTTCGGGCGCTCAAGCTCTGGTTCCTGATCCGCGAGCAGGGTGTGGAGGGCTTGCAGAAGCGCCTGCGTCGCGATCTCGCGAACGCGCAATGGCTCAGGGAGCAGGTCGACGCCGCACCGGGCTGGCGCCGGCTCGCCCCGGTGCCGCTACAGACCCTTTGCGTGCGCCACGAGCCCTCAGGACTCGAAGGCGAAGCGCTCGACGCTCATACTCTCGGCTGGTGCAATCGCATCAACGCCTCCGGGCGCGCGTGGCTCACGCCGGCGCTCCTCGACGGCCGTTGGATGGTGCGAGTGTCGATCGGCGCCGAGGCCACGGAGCTCAGCCACGTGCAGGAGCTCTGGCAGATCATGCAGGATGAAGTGAAGAAGTAAAAAGGCTCAAAGGAGAACTCATGAAAGTGCGTAGGTCGATCGGGGCTCTGGCGCTCCTGGCCGTCATGCCCCTGGCAGTTGCTCAGCAGGACATGAGCAAGGTCGTCATCGAGTCGCAGAAGGTGGCGGAGGGCGTCTACATGCTCACCGGCGCTGGCGGCAACATCGGCGTGTCGGTGGGCGAGGACGGCATCGTCATGATCGATGATCAGTTCCAGGAACTGACGCCGCGCATCCAGGAGGCGCTCGCCAAGCTGAGCCCCAAGCCGGTGCGCTTCGTCATCAATACGCACTGGCACTTCGATCACGTGGGCGGCAACGAGAACTTCGGCAAGGCCGGTGCCGTCATCCTCGCGCACGGCAACGTTCGCAAGCGCATGAGCACGACGCAGCTCGTGAAGATGTTCAACCGCGAAGTGCCCGCTTCACCACACATTGCCCTCCCGGTCGTGACCTTCGAAAGCGATGTGACGGTTCACTATAACGACGAGGAGCTCTATGTCTTCCACGTCGACAACGCGCACACGGACGGCGACGGCCTGATCCTGTTCCGCAAGGCCAACGTGCTGCACACGGGCGACACGCTTTTCAACGGGTTCTATCCGTTCATCGACGTGGACAGCGGCGGCTCCATCGACGGCATGATCGCCTCGGCGGACAAAGTCCTGGACATGGTCAACGACCAGACCAAGATCATTCCCGGTCACGGTCCGCTCGCCACGCCTCAGGACCTCAGGGCATTTCGCAATATGCTGACGAAGCTGCGTGAGAACGTCGCCAAGTTGATCCAAGAGGGCAAGTCACTCGAAGAGACCATTACGGCGGCGCCCACCAAGGACCTCGATGCGGTGTGGGGCAAGGGCTTCCTCAAGCCCGAGCAGGTCGTGCAGATGGTGT
>DATIEU010000503.1:0-2130 GCA_035455565.1 Steroidobacteraceae bacterium
AAGGCGCCGACGCCCGACCTGGCCGCCGTGATCGGGGACCTGTGCGTGGGGTTGGGCGAGTCAGATGCCGCGGAACCGTACTTTCGGATGGTGGAGCAGATCGAGCGCGCCGCCTGGGCGAACGGCCCGCGGCAGCCGCACGTGCTCGCGCGATTCTTGATCGATCACGACCGCAGTCCCTCCGAGGCGCTGGCTCTGGCCGAAGAGGCGGCGCGCGCCCGCCGCGACATCTTCACGATGGACGTGCTCGCATCGGCGTACTGGAAGGCGGGCCGGCTTGATGACGCTCGACAGGTCGCTGAAGCGGCGCTCGCTACCGGCACGCGGGACGCCCGCATCGTCTGGCACGCGGCGGAGATTCGCGCGGCGCAGGGCGATCTGGCGGGCGCGGGTGAATTGCTGCAGCGAATCCCATCCACGGACGGCATTGCCGACCTCCACGTGCGAGCCGGCATCCGCGCGCTGCACACACGGCTCACACGGACGTAAAGAAACGGACGTAAGCAACCCGGACGTCAACCACAGAGTTTGGCATGAGCTGCGCTCACCCCGTGGCATGAAAAGGGGTTGTATGCTGGGCGGCGCAGTTCGGTGACGTCGGTCTGTGAATGGTACTGACGAGTCCGTACAGAGTTTGACGCGGGAGCCGAGGCACCCCGTATTGTTGCTGCGAGCACGCCGAGCAGATTCGATCTGATTGCGCTCCTCCGAGCTGCGATGAAGGAGACGCGATGGAACTCTTGACTGCGCGCGTAGCGGGCCTGGATGTGCATCAGGCGAGTGTGGTCGCGACGGTGCGCGTGCCCGACGACGCGGGTGGGCGGCTGATGGTGACCGAGACGTTCGGCACGATGACCGCCGATCTGGTGGCGCTGCGCGACTGGCTGCAGGCGTATGGGGTCACGCATGTCGCCTTGGAGAGTACCGGCGTCTATTGGAAGCCGGTGTATTACATGCTCGAAGACGCGTGCACCCTGCTGTTGATCAACATGGTGACGCTGAAGCATGTGCCGGGCCGCAAGACCGACGTGAAGGACAGCGAGTGGTTGGCGCAGCTGTTGGAGTGTGGCTTGCTGCGCGGCAGTCTGGTACCGCCGCCGCCGATTCGCGAGCTGCGCGACCTGACGCGGTATCGGGTGCAGCAAGTGCGCGACCGCGCACAGGAGGTGAACCGGTTGTGCAAGGTGCTGGAAGACGCCGGCCTGAAACTGACCAGTGTGCTGACGGACGTGATGGGCGTCAGTGGCCAGGCGATGATCCGGGCGCTGATCGCCGGGACGACCGATCCGGGGGTCTTGGCGGAGCTCGCCCGGGGCCGCTTGCGTCAGAAACTGCCGGCGCTGCGCCAGGCGCTGGTCGGCCGCTTTCGCACGCACCACGCGTTTCTGCTGGAGCAGATCCTCGCGAAGATCGACTTCCTCGACGAGACGCTGGATCGCCTGACCGCGGAGATCGATCGGCACGTCGCCCCTTTCGCGCCGATGCTGACCGCCTTGGACACCATTCCGGGCGTTGATCGGATTGGCGCGATCAGCATCCTCGCGGAAACCGGCGGCGACATGCGCGCGTTCCCGACCGCGGCGCAGCTGTGCAGCTGGGGCGCGATGTGTCCGGGCCAGAACGAGAGCGCCGGCAAACGGCGGACGGGCAAAACGCGCACAGCGAACCGCTATCTGCGCGCGACGCTGATTCAAGCCGCCCTCGGCGCGACGCACAAGAAGGACTCGGCGCTGCAGGCCCGCTATCAGCGCGTGCGGCGCCACCGCGGTCACAAGAAAGCCGTCGTCGCCGTCGGGCATCAGATCCTGGAGATCGCGTACTACATCATGCGCGACGGCGTCACCTACGAGGAGCTCGGCGCCGATTACTTCCAGCGGCGCGATGCGGAGCGTGCCACCCGTCGCCACGTGCGCCAACTCGAAGCGCTTGGTTACCATGTCACGATCGAGAAAGCGGCATAGTGCCGATCGTTATTTTCTGAGCAGGATACAGAGGCACAGAGAAACTGCTCTTCTAAATGCGATCAAGCCGCTCAGCAGCAAGTTCGCATTTCGCAAAAGTCCTCTGTGTCCTCTGTGCGCTCTGTGGTTGACGTCCGTAGTAAACGTCCGTGGCTAATCGTCCTTTGGC
>DATIEU010000504.1:0-8616 GCA_035455565.1 Steroidobacteraceae bacterium
CAGGTGATCCAGGAGATGTCAGGCGAGGCGAACTACGCGCGCATGAAGAGCGCGGTGATGGAGATCGTGCAGCAGAACTTCCGTCCCGAGTTCATCAACCGCATCGACGACATCGTCGTGTTCCATCCGCTCGGCGGCGAGCAGATCCGCAGGATCGTAGAGATCCAGCTGGTGTACCTGCGCCAACGCCTGGCGGAACGTGACATCGACTTCAGTCTGGACGACAAGGCACGCGACCATCTTGCGGAAGCGGGCTATGACCCGGTATACGGAGCCCGTCCGCTCAAGCGCGCGATCCAGCAGCAGGTCGAGAACCCGCTGGCGCAGGCGATACTGCGCGGCGAGTTCGGGCCGGGCGACCGGGTGCGGGCGACCGTCAAGGGCGGGCAGGTTGTCTTCGAGAAGGTGAAGAAATAGGAGTCGCATGCCGATCTACGAGTACCAGTGTGATGCGTGCGGGCACTACCTCGAAGCCTTGCAACAGATCGCCGACTCCCCGTTGAAGAAATGCCCGGATTGCGGCAAGCCCAAGCTCCGCCGGTTGCTCTCCGCTCCCATGTTCCTGCTGAAGGGCTCGGGCTGGTACGAGACGGACTTCAAGTCGGATAAGGAGATCAAGCGCAATCTCGCCGACCGGCCGGAAAAAGAAGAGTCGAAGAGCGAAGCCGCTGCCAGCGACACGGCGTCCAAGTCCGATACCGGGAAGGACGCTGGGAAAGACGCCACCAAGTCCGCGCCCGAGAGCAAGCGCACCACGGTACCGGTGAGCAAGCAGGCCAAGCGCAAGGCCGCGTCGCGGGGTGGCCTCCGCAAGGCCAAACGACGCAGAGCGTGAGCCTTTTTGCTACGCTACGCGCCCTTTTTTAGGCTGTGTCATGCGTAGTCACTATTGCGGCCAGGTCAACGAGCGTCTCGCGGGTCAGGAAGTCAGCGTCGCGGGCTGGGTGCATCGCCGCCGCGACCACGGTGGCGTGATCTTCGTCGACCTGCGCGACCGCGAAGGCCTGCTGCAAGTCGTGTTCGATCCGGATGCGCCGGCGGTATTTGCGGACGCCGAGCGGCTGCGCAACGAATTCGTCATCCGGGTGCGGGGTGTCGTGCGGCCGCGTCCTGCGGGTACCGCCAATACCAACCTCGCTTCGGGACAGGTGGAGCTGCTGGCGCGCGAGCTGGTGCTCCTCAATCGCTCTGAGCCCTTGCCGTTTCAGCTCGACGAGGACGTCAACGAAGAGCTCAGGCTCAAGTACCGCTACCTGGATCTGCGCCGCGACGTGATGACGCAGCGCCTGCGTTTGCGGCACGCCGTGACGCGCGCGATGCGCGGCTACCTTGACGAGCACGGCTTCGTCGATCTCGAAACCCCGATGCTCACCAAGGCGACCCCCGAAGGCGCGCGCGACTATCTCGTGCCGAGCCGCACCCACCCGGGCAAGTTTTTCGCGCTGCCGCAGTCGCCGCAGATCTTCAAGCAGCTCCTGATGATGTCGGGCTTCGACCGCTACTACCAGATCGTGCGCTGCTTCAGGGACGAGGACCTGCGCGCCGACCGCCAGCCGGAATTCACCCAGCTCGACGTCGAGACCTCGTTTCTCGGCCAGGACGAGATCATGGGGCTGATGGAGGGACTGATTCGGCATCTGTTCAAGGCGGTGCTGGGTGTCGAGGTGCCGGGGCCATTGCCGCGCCTCACCTACGCCGAAGCCATGCGTCGTTACGGTTCCGACAAGCCCGACCTGCGCAACCCGCTCGAGCTCGTCGACGTCGCGGATCTCGTCAGGGATTCCGAGTTCAAGGTGTTCGCCGGGCCGGCAGCTGATCCGCAAGGTCGCGTCGCCGCACTGCGCGTGCCGCAGGGGGGCAAGCTCTCGCGCAAGGAGATCGACGACTACACGGGCTATGTCAGCCGCTACGGTGCGAAAGGGCTTGCCTACGTCAAGGTGAACGATGCGGGTAAGGGACGCGACGGCCTGCAATCACCCATCCTCAAATTCCTGTCCGATGCGGCGGTTGCGGCAATCCTGCAACGAACGGCGGCGCAGACGGGCGACCTCATCTTCTTCGGGGCGGACAGCGCCAAGGTGGTGAACGATTCGCTCGGTGCGCTGCGCCTCAAGGTGGGCCAGGACCTCGGGCTCGTCGCCGCGGGCTGGCGCCTGCTTTGGGTGGTCGACTTTCCGATGTTCGAATGGGACACGGATGAGCAGCGCTGGATGGCGATGCATCACCCGTTCACCTCGCCGTGCGATGACGATCCGGCGAAGCTCACGTCGAATCCGGGCAGTGCGATGGCGCGCGCCTACGACATGGTGCTCAACGGCACCGAGCTCGGTGGCGGCTCGGTGCGAATTCATCGCCAGGAAATGCAGTCGACTGTGTTCGAGCTCCTTGGGATCGGCGCCGAGGACGCCCGCGTCAAGTTCGGCTTCCTGCTCGATGCGCTCAAGTTCGGTTGTCCGCCGCACGGCGGCATCGCCTTCGGACTCGATCGCCTGGTGATGCTCATGGCGGGAGCGGACAGCATCCGCGAGGTCATTGCTTTCCCGAAGACGCAGACTGCGGCGGATCCGCTCACCGAGGCGCCGACGGAAGTGAGCGAGCAGCAGCTGCGCGAGCTGCACATCCGGGTGAGGAAAGTCGACGCCTGAGATGGCTTCCGCCGCGATCGTCTTTGTGCATGGCCTGTGGCTCACGGGCGTCGAATCGACACTGCTGCGCCGGCGTCTCGCCGCGGAGCTGGCGTGTGAGACCAGCGCTTTTCACTACCCCTCGGTCACCGCCTCGATGGACGAGGTGCTCGCGCGCCTGCACGAGTTCGTCGGCGCACTGCGGGCTGATACGCTGCACTTCATCGGGCACAGTCTCGGCGGCATCGTGGTGCTGCGCTATCTCGAGTCACACCGTGACGTATCGCCGGGTCGTGCGGTGCTGCTCGGCTCGCCGCTCGGCGGCAGCCGTGCCGCGCAGGGCCTCGCGCGCTGGCCGCTCGGCGCCACGATTCTTGGTCGCAACATCGAGGCCGAGGTGCTGAAGCCACAGGTGCGCCAATGGGACGGCCGGCGCGACCTGGGCGTGATCGCAGGCGACTTGTCGCTGGGCTTTGGCCGCCTGGTGAGCGAACTCGGCGGCCCCAACGACGGCACGGTCACCGTGGCGGAGACGCAATTGGTGGGCGCGACCGACCATATCATCCTGCCGATCAGCCATACCGGCATGCTGCTTTCAGCAGCGGTGGCTCACCAGGCCGCGCACTTCCTGGCTCACGGCCGTTTCGAGCGGTTGTCAGCCGCTACTTGAGCGCGGCGAGCAGCCGGGCGATGAACTCCACACGCTGGCCTTCCTTGATCCAGCGCGCCACCACGACGAGATCGTGCTCCGGGTCGACATAGATCATGTTGGTGCCCGCGCCCAGGTGACTGAACGCAGAGGCGGGCGCCGCCGGCAGCGCCTTGCGATCGGTGTTGAGATACCAGTTCATGACGCCGTAGGTGGGGAAAATTTCGGTCGGCGTGGTGGCGATCTGCTGCCAGCGCCTGGAGTAGATCTGGCGATCGCCCCAGCGACCGCCGCGCTCGGTGAGCAGGCCAAAGCGCGCCATGTCCCACGCGTTGATGAACATGCCGCCTCCCCAATGGCCGCCGCCGCTGACCGATTGCACGCGCCGGCCGTCGATCTCGACGTAAGAATTCTCGTAACCCGTCCAGCGCCAGGTATCGCTCGCGCCGATCGGGTCCATGACGTCGCGCTTCAAGACTTCGGGCAGCGGCTGGCGCCACACGTGCAGCACGGCGAGCGCGAGCAGATTGACGCGCACGTCGTTGTACTCATAAGCGGTGCCGGGCGCCGGCACCGTCAGCGTCGGCCACGCGAGCGGATCGTCACCCGTCGGGCGATCGGCCCAATCGGGCTTGTCCCAGAGGGTGCCCTGCCAGTTGCTCGTCTGGCGCAGGAGCTGATTCCACGTGATGTTGCGATTGTGCTCGGACGTAAACCAGTCGCCCGGCAGCGCGCTGCGGACGGGATCGTCCAGGTTCTTGATGAGCCCGCGGTCGAGCGCAAGACCGGTCACGGTCGAGAGAAAGCTCTTGGTCACGCTGAAGGTCATGTCAACGCGGTCGGGCTCGCCCCATTGCGCAACCACGTAGCCACCGCGCACCACGAGACCCGTCGGATCACCGCGCGGTTGTGTCGGCCCGATGATGGCGTCGTAGGGTTCGCGCGCACGGGTGAGCGCGATCGCGAGCGCCAGGTCGCGCGGTTCCGCGTTCTCATTGGCGATGGCGAAGTCGATGGCGGACTGCAGTTTTGCGGCATCGAACCCGGCCTGCTCGGGTGTGCGTCGCGCCCAGTCAGTGCCTTTTGGCGGAAGATAGTCCGCAGCGCCGGCCGGCGCGACCACCGCGATGAGGGTACTGGCAATCAGCAGCCGCGCCGCCCACCGCCGCAAGATGCCTTTCATGGGGTGCGTTCCTGGTCGTTCATGAGCTGCCGCAGCCGATAGAGTGCCTCGAGCGCTTCGCGCGGCGAGAGACGATCGGGATCGAGCGCCTCGACTTCGGCCAACAGCGCCGCGACCCGCGGATCGGGTGTGGCGACGACGAGCGGCAACTCCGATTGCGCTGCGGGCGCACTGCGCTCATCGCGCGCGCGTTCGAGCTCCTCGAGGTAGCGGCGTGCATGCCCGATGACCTCGCGCGGCACGCCCGCGAGGGCCGCCACCTGCAACCCATAACTGCGATTCGCCGGACCTTCCTTGACCGCATGCAGGAACACGAGCTCCTCGCCGTGCTCCGTCGCATCGAGATGCACGTTGGCGCAACCCTCGGTCTCGCGCGCCAGCGCCGTCAGTTCGAAGTAGTGGGTCGCAAAGAGCGTAAAGGCGCGCAGGCGCGTGGCGATGTGGCGCGCGCTCGCCCAGGCGAGCGACAGTCCGTCGAAGGTGCTGGTGCCACGGCCCACCTCGTCCATCAGCACGAGGCTGCGCTCAGTCGCATTGTTGAGGATCACCGCGGTCTCGGTCATTTCGAGCATGAAGGTCGAGTGCCCGGCGGCGAGATCATCGGATGCACCGATGCGCGTGAAGATGCGGTCGATGGAGCCGATCACGGCGTGCTCGGCGGGCACGAAGCTGCCCATGCCGGCGAGGATCACGATCAAGGCGGTCTGGCGCATGTACGTGGACTTGCCGCCCATATTGGGGCCGGTGATGACGAGCATGCGGCGCGTGTCATCCAGGTCGAGATCGTTCGGCACGAACGGGCGGTCGCTGAACGCTTCGACCACCGGGTGCCGGCCGCCGGCGATGCGCAGGCACGCTTCAGCCGCGAGCTCGGGTCTCGACCAGCGCAAGCTGACGGCACGCTCGGCCAGGTTTGCCAGCACGTCGAGCACCGCGAGCGCCGCCGCGGAGATCTGCAGCGGCGCCAGCTCCTCGATCAGCTGGGTGAGCAATTCTTCGTAGAGCTGGCGCTCGCGCGCGAGCGAGCGTTCGCGCGCGCTCAGCACCTTGTCCTCGAAGCTCTTGAGCTCGGGTGTAATGAAGCGCTCGGCGGATTTCACCGTCTGGCGCCTGACATAATCCGCCGGCACCCGTTCCGCCTGCGCGCGACTCACTTCTATATAGAAGCCCTGAATGCGGTTGTAGCCCAACTTGAGGTTGGCGATGCCGCTACGCTCGCGTTCGCGCTGCTCGAGATCGAGCAGGAACTGATCGGTATTGCTCGCGATCGTGCGCAACTCATCGAGCTCCGCGTCGTAGCCCCTGGCAATCACACCGCCATCGCGCACGAAATGTGCCGGTTGTTCGGCGATGGCGCGGCGCAGCTTCTCGACGGTCGCGTGATGCACACCGATGCGCGTTCGCAGGTCATCGGCGAGTGGCGTGTCGATGTGCTGCATGAGCGCTTGCAGACCCGGCAGGAGCGCGAGCGCCGCGCGCAGTTGTACCAGGTCGCGCGGACGCGCGGAGCGCAGTGCCACCCGCGCCAGGATGCGCTCGATGTCGCCCACCTCGCGGAGCAGCCCGTGCAGGTCGGCCGTGCGGCCGCTCGCGATGAGCGTTTCGATCGCGTGATAGCGCAGACGCAGTACCGCGGGATCGAGCAGGGGCCGTTGCAGCCAGCGGCGCAACTCGCGCCCGCCCATCGCTGTAGCCGTGTGGTCGAGCACCGCGATCAATGTGCATTCGGGCCGGCCGCTCACGGACTGTTCGAGCTCGAGATTGCGGCGCGTGGCCGGGTCGAGAATCAGCGCTTCATCGCGCGCCTGCACCGACAGGCCGCGGATGTGCGGCAGCGCGGACTTCTGCGTATCGCGCACGTACTGCAGGAGTGCGCCGGCCGCGCGCACCGCGAGCGTCCGGCCGTCGACGCCGAACCCCGCGAGATCGCGCGTCCCGAACTGGGTGGCGAGAAGCCGGGTCGCCGAATCGAGATCGAAGTGCCATGGCGGTCGCGGCCGCGACACACCCCCGGTGCGCAGCTCGACCTTGTCCTGGTCTTCGCTCACCAGGCATTCCGCCGGACGCAGCCGCTCGAGCTCGGTGGCAAGCGCGTCGGACTCCGCACCTTCGAGCACCGTGAACCGCCCGCCCGCGAGGTCGAGCCATGCGAGGCCGAAACGCTGCCCGTCCCTGAGCACAGCGGCGAGCAAGGTGTCGCGACGATCCTCGAGCAGCGCTTCGTCAGTGACCGTGCCCGGCGTGACGACGCGCACCACCTGGCGCTCGACCGGCCCCTTGGACTCCGCTGGATCGCCGAGCTGCTCGCAGATCGCGACCGATTCGCCCTTGCGCACGAGTCGCGCCAGGTAACCATCGACGCTGTGGAAGGGCACGCCGGCCATCGGGATCGGCTGACCGGCGGATTGGCCACGGGCGGTGAGGGCGATGTCGAGCAGCTTCGCGGCGCGTCGGGCGTCGTCGTAGAAGAGCTCGTAGAAGTCGCCCATGCGGTAGAACAGCAGCACATCGGGGTACTGCGCCTTGATGCGCAGGTACTGCTGCATGACGGGCGTGTGCCTGGCGAAAGTGGCGGCGTCCACGCGCGTCAGTCCTGCATCCCCGGAAGCATGGGCGCGCATTCTATCTGCATCGCCGCGGCCGCATCCGCTTGCGAAAGAGGGCGGGGGTGGGGGTACGCTTCCCGCATGTCCAACCACGCCGAACTCGAGCGTCTGGCCGTGCGAGTGGGGCGCCGCCTGTTGAAGCGCCATCGGCGCCTCGCGACGGCCGAGTCCTGCACCGGTGGCTGGATCGCCAAGGCGATCACCGATATTCCCGGCAGCTCGCAATGGTTCGAGGCGGCCTACGTCACCTACAGCAATGCCGCCAAGATCCGGACCCTCGGCGTGAAGGCGCGAACCCTGGCGCGGCACGGGGCGGTCAGTGAGGCCGTGGTACGGGAAATGGCGCGCGGCGCACTGCGGGCGAGCGGAGCGGAGATGGCGGTCGCGGTCAGTGGCGTCGCCGGGCCGGACGGCGGGACGCCGGAGAAACCGGTCGGCCTCGTCTGGCTGTGCTGGGCCCGGCGCCGCGGCCGAGCGACGCGGCTCGAGACCCGGCGTGTACGCTTGCCGGGCAATCGCGCTGCGGTACGGTCAAGGACGGTGGCGCTAGCGTTGCAAGGTCTCTTGCGCGGCTGAGCCGATCGCGCGATGCCTGGCGAACCCAAGACCCGGCGACTTTTCTTCGCACTCTGGCCGGACAATGCCGTTCGGGACGCGCTGGCACACGCCACGCGCAAGGCGGCACGGGCGAGCGGGGGGAAGCCGGTTTCCGTCGAGAATCTCCACTCGACGCTCGCCTTTCTCGGGGCGGTACCGGAAGCGCGCCTGGCGCTCGCCGCTTCCGCAGCTGCTCAACTCAAAGAGCCCGCGTTTCAGGTGGTGCTCGATCGACTCGAGCACTGGCCAAAGCAGGCCGTGCTGTGTGCTACCTGCGCCCACACGCCGCCGGCAGCCGGTGAGCTCGCGGCTGAACTCTGGAAGCTCTTGGTGCACCAAGGGTTTGCGCGCGATAGCAAACCCTATCGTCCGCACGTCACCCTCGCACGCAAGGTTGTAAGGCCCCACGCCCTGGGCGACATGCACGCGGTCGAGTGGCCGGTGGATGAATTCGCACTGGTGGAGTCGGTGACGTTACCCGAAGGCGCGCAATACTCGGTTCTGCAACGCTGGCCGCTGGTGCGCTGATCATTTCGTCTCGGTCGCGCGCTTTTCGCGCCTGTGAGCGCGCAGCACTTATGGAATAATGGCGACCTTTCCCCGGGGGACGTTTTCAATGGAAGAGAATCGCAGAAAGGCTCTCGCGGCAGCGCTTGGCCAGATCGAAAAGCAGTTCGGCAAAGGCACGGTCATGCGCCTCGGTGACGCCACCGCCACCTGGGATGTCGAGACCGTGTCGACGGGGTCGCTCGGCCTGGACATCGCCTTAGGCATAGGCGGCCTGCCGCGCGGCCGCGTGGTCGAGATCTTCGGACCCGAAGCCTCGGGCAAGACGACCCTCACGCTCCAGGTGATCGCGGAGATCCAGAGAGCGGGCGGTACGGCGGCGTTCGTGGACGCCGAGCACGCGCTCGATCCCAACTATGCGGGCAAGCTCGGCGTCAACGTGAATGACCT
>DATIEU010000505.1:0-2014 GCA_035455565.1 Steroidobacteraceae bacterium
ATCGAAGACGCCCTTGGCCTGCGGGTGGTCGCCGTGCGCCGGCGAATCGCCCGTCATGAACACGAAGTTGCGCACACCGAGCGCCGCCGCGCCCAGCAAGTCCGATTGCAAGGCAATGCGGTTGCGGTCACGTGCCGTGAATTGCACGATCGGTTCGATGCCCCGATCCAGCAACAGATGGGCAACAGCAGTCGGCTCGATTGCCATGCGGGCGCGGGGCGACTCCGTGAGATTGATGGCATCCACGTGCCGCCTGACCGCCTCGGCGCGTGCAAACAGATCGGCGAGGTCGACGCCCTTTGGCGGTGTCAGCTCCGTCGTTACGACGAAAGCCCCGGACTCAAGCCGGGAGGCCAGACCACTCGCGGAGGGTAGTGCCGGCTCGCCCGCGCCGCTCACAGGCGCTCGAGGGTGCCAGTCATGTGCGGTTTCTCTCCCTGCGCATCGCGCAGCGCAAAGCCCAGACCGCTGCGGTTTTCCCAGCTCTGCAGGTTGACCCACGACGGCAGGAAGATCGGCAGCTTGAAACCGACGGCGAGGCGGTAGGCATCCGCGGTGAGGCGCGGCCTGAGCTCCGCCGCGGTGCGCGCGAGCGACCACATGCCGTGGGCGATTGCATGGTTGAAACCGAACAGCTTCGCGGTCACGTCGCTCAGGTGGATGAAGTTGAAATCGCCCGAAACCATGGCATAGCGCCGGCCGATGTCGGCGTCGGCGTGCCAGCTCGTGGTCTGCACCGCGCTGGGGATGTCTTCGGCCGCGCGCCGCGCCGCTGGCTTGGCGCCGTCGCCGCTGCCGCGCGACGTGCGCTGGCGCGCCAGAAACGTGCTGGTCTCGGACCACACCACGGTATTGGCGGCGCTCAGGTCGATCACGAGATCGAACTCCTGGCCGCGTTCGGTGGCGCGGTGACCCTGCAACCGGCAATGCGCGTCGAGCGCTTCGTCCTCGGCGAGCGGGCGGTGACTCGCAATTTCGTTGCGAACGTGCACGAGGCCGAGCACACGCACCGGAAATGCATCATGCGTGAGGATCGCCATGTGCAACGGTGCGGTCAGCACATGCGGAAATGTCAGGGGCAGATTGCCGTCAGCGGCAAAGCCGCACACGCGACGATAGTCCGCCAGGTGCTGGCGGCGGGTCCGCAGTCCGCTCATGCGCGCTTCGATCAGCGGCACTTCGCGTCCCTGCGGCACCAGCGGCGGCCGCTGTGACAACAGCATCTTCGGGTACGCCAGCCAGGGAGAAGGCGGCGAGGCGAAGCTCATCGACACCGGGTCGCTCATTGGGCTGGCGCTGACCCTCAGGGCAGGATCGAGTTGATGATGAGATCGACGGTCTTGCCGTCGCCGACATCATAGCCCACCTGCCCCTCCAGATCGCCGCTCTGCGGACGCGGGTCGCCCGAGCGCGCCACACGCGCCACGACGGTGACGCGCGATGCGCTGGAAATGCCGCGCCCCGCGATCATGGCGTCACGGTCCGAGAGCTCGACGAGTTGCGGAAACTGCTCGGAGGTGCGCCGTGTCACTGCGAGCGGTGGTCCGCCGCCGCCGCTGCGAACCAACACGAAAAGCGGCGCGCCCTGCGGGACCTTGCCAGCGAGCTCCGGTGCAATGCCAACACGCACCTTGACGATACTCGTTGCTGTCGCCGCAGATTGATCCTGCGGAGGCGAAAGGCTGCCGCCGAGACCGGCATCGATTTCCGCGATCTTGTCCTGGAGCACGCGCTTCACCTGGTCAGGCGGATCGAGGGCGACCAGGCGTGCCCAGCGCTCGCGTGCGACGTCTAACTGGCGCGATTGATAGGCAACGAGTCCGGAGTACCACAGCGCCTTGGGATGATTGGGTGCGAGCTCCATGGCACGCGCGAAGAGCTGCGCCGAGCGCGTCGTCAACTGGCGCTCGTCGGCGAACGCAAGCGCTTCTCCGAGCCCGAGGATCGCCTCGACATTCTTGCCCTCGGTGAGGGTGTAAGCCTGCTGGTAGGCCTCGGCCGCCCGGGGATAGCG
>DATIEU010000506.1:0-2118 GCA_035455565.1 Steroidobacteraceae bacterium
CCTCTGAATGCGTCTATGCACTAGCCACCAGGAGCACCTGCGCCTTTCCTGCGCCGTTGCCGCGGCGCCTTCTTCGGCTGCCCCAGGCCGATCTTGAGGGCAAGTTCACGACGCTGCTGGGCGTAGTTCGGCGCCACCATCGAGTAATCGGGCTTGAGCCCGAAGGTCTCGCGGTACTGATTGGGCGTCAGCTCGTGCTCCACCGCGAGGTGGCGCTTCAGCAGCTTCTGCTTCTTGCCGCACATCAGGCAGACGAGGTGGTCTGGTCGGATTGACCGGCGCACGCTTACCACTGGCTCCGGCCTCTCCAGCGCAGTTGGCTTAGCTCCTGTTCCGAGTGACCCCAATCCGGTCGCGATCACGTGGATCACGTGCGGGATGTCCTGCGCCTGAAGCTTGTTGTGCGAGACGTACGCTGCGACGATCTCGGTTGTCAGCTCGGCAATCTTTGTTCGTTCCAGCTGCTCGTCCATTTCCGCGCCTTCCTGGCAGTTCAAGACGGCATAATATCAGTACGGTTGTTTGGCAATTCCTTCGGTCTGTCACTCGAACCGGCAACCCATGATTCGCTGCCGGTGCCAGTGCAACGTCATCGCGCGCCGGCATACCCTATCAAAGGTTGATTTTGTCCTGTCAGGTATATACACTATCGGTTGGCACTCCAGGCCAACCGCTGCGCAAGGTCGGGAGCGAGACTGATCACATTGCGGCTGTTCTCTTGAAGGTGGGAAGCCATCCGTAAGCGGCCGAACCTCGACATGCCGGATTGATGCCTGCGCTCCCCGACTTCGCCATCATCGGGGCGCCAAAGTGCGGCACGACCTCGCTTGCCGCCTACCTTGGTGGTCATCCCGACGTGTTCATGTCGCCGATCAAGGAACCAGCCTACTTCTGTGATCCGCCGGCGCTGCGTGCCTTGGCTGCGCGTCGCCACGTCGGTGATTTCGGGACGTACGCCGGTCTGTTCGCTGCTGCCGAGCCAAACCAGCTGCGCGGCGAGGCCTCGGCGAGCTATCTGTTCTCCGGGATGGCAATCGAGCGCCTGCTATCCGCCAATCCTGAAGCGCGGCTCATCGCGATGGTCAGGAACCCGATCGACATGGTCGTCTCGCTGCACGCCTCGAAGGCGTACAACTGCCTCGAATACGATGACTTCGCGACAGCTTGGCGCGCATCGCCGAAACGGCGCGTGCTCGACTATCGATCGCTCGGGCGGCTCGGCGGGCAGCTCGCGCGGCTGAAAAGACTCGTGCCCGAGCGCCAGCTGCACGTGGTCGTGTTCGATGACCTGTGCGCCGATCCGCCGGCTGCCTATCGAAGCGTGCTGGCGTTTCTTGGATTGCCCGACGATGGGCGCTTGGCCTTCCCCGTACTGAATGGCCGCAAGGCCAGGTCATGGCCGCAGCTGGCGCGCCTTGCGAAGAACCCGCCACCGCCGCTCGACCGGCTGAAACAGGCGCTCAAGCAGGCGGCGCCGGGCCCAAGTCGAGCCATCGGCAGACGCCTCAGCGCGATCAATACGCGACCAGCCCGGCAGGCGCAGCTGAGCAAGCCGCTGCGGCGCGAGATGGCGGACTCGTTTCGAGACGACGTGAGCCTGCTGAGCGAGCTGCTCGGCCGGGATTTGCGAACGTGGCTGGCGCCGACTTAGACCGCCATCTGCCTGGCAGCTGAGCATCCGCGGCCTTTGAGGTCCCCTTTGCGTGTTGCCTCATGCTCCCCATGGGGAGCATTCTGGCCCATGGAACCGGCGCTATCTGGGGAATCTTGGATGAAGGGACCGGGTGCTATCACGGAAAAGGCAGGTATGAGGTGCAGACGAAGCATCGTGATATTGGGCACGCTTGCGGCTTTGGTCGTAGGCTCGCTCCAGCCACAAGGGCAAATGCTGGAGACGGTCAGCGTCAACCTCGTCAATCAGAGTTTCGACACCGTGCAGATCGAAGTTGTGGACGAAGTCTGCCAGCGGGCTGTGTTCGAGGGTCAGTTGCTGTCGAACACGGGCATCACGGTGTCGCTGTGTCCGGATCGTCAACAGCGTGGGCACATGACGGTCTACGACGCGGCTGGACGGGCGCACCGCTATTTCAACCTTCTAGACGAAACCGTCTACCTGCC
>DATIEU010000507.1:0-9421 GCA_035455565.1 Steroidobacteraceae bacterium
GAGCAACGCAAAGTAGCGGTGCAGCGCCTCTTCGTAGAATTCCTGCTTGTACAGCGTCCATCCGAGCTTGTAGAGCGCGAGCTCGTAGTACTCCGAGCCCGGGCCCATGCCGACGACGGCCTCGTATGCGCTCTCCGCGTCGCGGTATTTCTTCCTGGTAAAGAAATGCTCCGCGCGTCTGAACTGCACCTCGTCGAGGTAGCGCGAGCGCGGATGCTCGGCGATGAGCTGCTCCATCACCTTCATGGATTCCGCCGTACGACCGAGCTCGTCGCATGCCCGCGCCTTCTGGTAGAGCACCTGGTCGCGGAAGGCGAAGGACGGATACTTTGCCAGCAACTCGTCATAGAGCTTGACCGCCTCGGCCGGGCCGGCGCGCTCGAGACTGCGATCCGCACCCTCCGGCAGCGCGAGCTCCGACAGTTCGTCGGCCGACACGATCGAGGATTGGGTGCTGGCGCGCTGCTCGAGCTCGCGCTCGGAGTCGGTGGGCGAAGCTGCTGCGCTTGCACGAGGCGGCGCAGCCCGCGCCACCTGAGCGTCGATCTTCGTAGTGGCTGCCGGAGCCGGCATGCGCACGGGTTGGCTATCCGCAATGCGAGCAACGCCTGCTGACGCGTTCGGCGCAGGCAATTCCACGAGCTTGCCGTCACCCAGCAGGCCGTACTCCTTCTCGATCTTGAGATCCGCGAGACGCCGCATCGCTTCCGGGCTCAGGACGCCGTCGGGAGTTTCGTCAAGGAAGCGCCGGTAACTCTCCATGGCCTTGTCGAGGCCCGCGGTGACCGACGCATCGGTGGTATCGGGCTTCACCTGGCGGAGACTCGCGAGCGTGTCCTTCTCCGGGTTCTCGGCACATGCGGAGAGAACCAGCGTCGATAGCGCGATGAGAGTGAGGCGAAAGAGGCGCATTAGCGTCCACCCCCGCCGCCCATCTGCAGGCGCGTCGCACGATCGTAGCTGTCGGCGACCGCATAACGGGCCTGCGTCTGATAGCGCTCGAGCCGCTCGCCACGGGTCTTGAGCTCGTTGATGGCCACGGTCTCGATCAACTGTCCTTGCCGCGCCATCAACGTGTTCACTTGTTGCAACGACTCGCGCACCCGCGTGCGCAAGCGATTGATGGGGAGGTCGTAGCCTACGTAGCTGTGCACCGCAGCCTGTCTCGTCCTGACGAACGCCTCGTAGCGCGCTTTCAACACCGCGACGTCTTCGTTCAGCGCGCGCAGATGCTTGTGAGCCTGCGTCAGGCGTTCGTGGTATTCGGTGCGCAACCCCCAGCTCAGAGCACCCTGCAGGTATTGGACGCGTTTCTGCAGCGCGGCCGTTTGCGGATCGTTGGTCGCTTTCAGCGCGACCTGGATCTTGCGCAGGCGCTCCAGGTCGATGCGCTCATCAGCAGTTGCGAGCAGATCCGGTCGCGGCGCAGTGAGAATGGCCTGCAGGCGCTTCTCCAGGTTGTCGCGCTGTTCCATCCGCAGACGGATTTGCGAATCGAGCTCGCGGAACTGCGCATCGACCGCGGGTAGCAGCGGCTCGTAGTTCGCGCGGCGCAGACCGATGATGTCGTCGAAGGCATCGAAGTTCGTCTGCCACGCCACGAGCTTCTTGCGCAGGTCCTCCATGTCCAGGTAGTTCTGCAGCGCCGTCTGGAAATCATGCGAGGCCATCAACGTCGTGAGGTAATACGTTTCCGGCGCAGCGGGCAGCGCTCGCAGGCGCACCACCCATTCCTTGTCCTGCCTGATCTCCTCCCGCACCAGGGCCTCGAGAAACCTGCCCTCGCGGATGCTCTTGATCGATGCATCCACCTTGGTGATCTCCTCGCCGAACGAGCCGAGGGCCTGGTCGTAGAGGAGCGCTGCGCGCCCGTAGGCATTCAACTTCGCGTACGCATATGGCAGCGCAAGCTTGGCCTCCTGCACGGCGCTGTCGGTCGCGTCGCGCTGAATCAGCAGGTTCCAGGGAACGAGCGCCCGCTCGTAGTTTTCGGCAGACGCGTATGCCCACCCGGCGCTCAGGAGCGCCTGGTTCGAATACGGTCCTTCCAGGTGAACGTGATCGAAGGATTTCTGTGCGCGTTCGAAGTTGGCTGACTCGAGCATCAACCGGCCGAGCACCATGTTCGACTTGTCCGCGATGGCTGCGGTGGCGCGATCGGCACCCTTCGACTGGCCGGCCTTGTCCAACTGCTGCAGCGCTTCCTTCGAGCGTCCTGCCTGGAGCTCGGCTATGCCGAGGTTGTACGCGGCGAATCCGCTCAGGCCCTTGGCGCCCTGCAATCCCTTCAGCACATCGGCTGCATCGGCCGGTCGACCCACAGCGAGATAGACATTGGCGCGCAGGAACTCGATCTCGTCGCGAATCGCTTCGGGCACCTTGCCATCGATGCGGTCGAGCGCTTCGAGTGCGCTCTCCATCTGGCCTTTCTGGAAATGGATGCGCGCCAGCCGGAAGGCCGCTTCGTTGCGCACGAGCTCATCGACATTGCCCTCCAGCACGGCGCGGATGGCGCGACCGGCGCGATGATGCATGCGATACGAAAGCTCGAAGTCACCCACCGAGAACTCGGCCTGGCCGACGTGGTATTGCAATGAATCGAGCTGCGGCTCATCGAGGCGGCGATGCTGAGCAAGCTCTGCATCGAGCCGCTCGAGTGCTTCGAAATATTGGCCCTGATAGGCGTGATACAGCGCCTCGCCGAAATAGAGATCCTTCAGGTCGGCAGCCGACGACGGCTGCACGGCCAGCACCGTCGCCAGTGCGAACCCAGGCATCAGGTGCAGTGCGCGATGCACTAGTGCCAGTCCCCGACGTCGATCGCGGGCTTGCCGGAGTCGGGTCCGGCGAGCGTCACGTTGAGGAGCTTGGGCCCGACGTCCTTGCTGAACGGGAAGCGTTGCGTGTGGCTATAGTCCTTGCCGCTCGGGAGCTTGCCGCTGAGCGAAACTTCGATCTCATGTGAACCGGTCGCGACGTTACCGGTGTAGATCCGCTGCACGCTGCCCTTCTGCAGCGCTTCGAGCTCCTTGAAGCTGTAGATGTAGTGCGTCGCGAGTTGACCGTCGATGTGAACCTGCACTGCGTCGAGACGGAAGGTCTCGCCCTGTGCCAGCGTCACGAACACGGCCACGTGTGTGTTCGACGGGTAGAGGAGTTTCTCTTCCAGCTGTGTGAGCTCGGCGGCAATGCTCAGGACGTCGGACTTGACCTCCTGGACCTGCTCGTCGAGGCCTTTCATCTGCTCGCGGTACGCGTCCTGCGCAGAAGCGGGTGCCACGCAAATACAAAGCAGTGTGCTCAACAGGAAACTGCGGATCGCCTGTGACATGAGCGCGTACCTCTGCGGTGCAGCTGGATATCTCGGTTTCACGAGATCGAGTCGAGAACCTCGGGAGCGGGGAGCGCGCGGGCCTTTCGGCCGGTGCTCACCGACCGTTCACGCTCGCGTGTTGAGGATTGACCCGGACATCGCCGTGTGTGCAGCGAACGCTGCGGCGTTGCGGGCGCAGTGCTGATGCGTCAATCGAGATTGACGCATCGAGCGCATTGAAATCGAGCGCATTGAGCGTATGAGCACGCTCGCGATCGTGAAATCGCCAGTCATCGCCCCCTCCCTCCACCTGCGGTACGACGCATCGTCTCCAACACCGAGGCAGCCCAAAGGGCGGACTGGATTTCGGCGGTCCCGCTGTCATGGAGCCCAAGGCTCTTTAGACCGGAGACTTTGCGTCGCCACCTTTCGGTGGGTTTGCCCTGTCTTAAATCCGCGACCATCCTCGCCACTTGCTTCCCTTTGCGGGCGTGACGTGACTCACACATCGCGCATGTGTGGCGCCGAATAGACACCTCGACTTTCTTGTGGCCATCGCCAGCGTCGACCTTTCAATGACCTGCGCGTCGGCGTCGCATTGCATTTCGCAACATCGCCACATCACATAACGCGGCACGCGCGCGATCGACCGACTGCGCCGGACGACAAACGCGCAGTTACACGATCCGATCGAGCGGACATCGGCGGTGCTCTGAGCCGTCGGTGCCGTTGACTGATGTGACGCGCAGAAAACTACGATCGGACAGTTCCCGTTCCCGGGATGGACGTGTCCGCGGACGTCCCGGACACGGGACCGGACACGTGCGTTGCCGACACCGCAATCTCGCGATGAGCAGAAATAACAGCCAGTTAGCCGTCGCCGCGGCGCTGGCACGACCCGTGCTTACAGGAGAACGACCAAGGAAATTCTGGACGCACTCAACGCAGCACGAGGCCGGTACCATGACGCACTCAACTCTGATCTCCCCGAGCCGCCGCACGCTTCAGCTCGCTACACTTTCTCTTCTCGCAGCCGCGTCGGTCACCTTCGCTGACAAGCCTGTCAACTCCGATCACGAGAGCCAATTGATCGGCCACCTGGTGGTCGCTGCACCGCGCGAGCACGCGCTCATTGGCAGCATCGTGGTCACCGCTGGCCGCCTCGCACCGATCTATGCGGATCTTGGCTCGATGACCGTGACCGCGTCACGCGATACCACGCTCGCGCGCAACCAGACGCCGCAGGCCGTGCAGGCTTCTCTCTAAACGTCCGGCTGGTGCGACTGATCCGAGCGCGTGTCGGCGTCTAACTTATCGACCGTCCACGTGCGTGCCCGGCCTCGTGCCCGGAGGGCTGCTTGCCGGTCGCACTTTGGAGGAGACGACCTTCTTGACGGCGCTGCGGTTCTGGACACGAGGACTTGCGGCGCCGTGCCTCATCTTCGTGGCAGCGAATGTCTGGCTCTACCGCTCAGGCGCCGACATCGCGTTTGCGTCCTGGGCCTTCTTCGATCCGATACAGGCTCACTGGCGTGGCGCGGACGCGTGGCTGACCAACGCAGCTCTGCACAGCGGCGGCCGCTGGTTGATCCGCGGCATCGTTTTCGCCGCCGTTACGTTCTGGCTCAGCACCTTCAGAGCCGCAGCACCACCCTGGCGACGCCCTGCCGCTTACTTTGTGCTTGCGATGGTGTTGACCCTCGGCATCACGGGCTTTCTCAAGACCATCACCAATGTCGATTGCCCCTGGGACCTCACCGTGTTCGGTGGCCGTTTCCCGTACGTACCGCTGTTCGGTGATCGTCCTGACGAGTTGCGCCCGGGTCGGTGCTTCCCGGCGGCGCATGCCGGCTCCGGCTACGCGCTCATGGCACTCTACTTTGTCTTCCGTGATCGCAGCCGGAGGCTCGCGCACTTCGGTCTGAGCGCCGGTCTGCTCGTGGGGTTGGTGTTCGGGCTGGCGCAGCAGTCGCGTGGCGCACACTTTGTTTCGCACGACCTGTGGAGCGCGATGCTGGCCTGGTTTATCCCGCTGACGCTTTACGCTTTGGTCTTTCGCTGCGAGCTGTGGATGGTGACGAGGACGAGATCCTATGCAGGATCGTCGAGGTGGCGTTGGAGGCGCCGCACCACTGCCGCTGTTTCGTCGTCGGGGCCATGACCCGGCTCCGACGAGGGTCCGGCGAAGGTGCCGAATTGCCGGTCGCCGGCGTCGCCCAGGCCCGGCACGATGTAGCCGCGCTCGTTCAGATGCGAATCGAGTGCCGCGATGTGGATGTCGACGTCGGGGTGAGCGCGGCTGAGCGTCGCCACTCCCTCAGGTGCGGCAATGAGTGACACCTGTTTGATTCGGGCAGCGCCCCACTTCTTGAGGATGTCGACCGTCGCCGCCGCCGAGCCTCCCGTGGCGAGCATCGTGTCGAGCACCAGGCAGACCTGCACGGTCGCTGCGTCGGGCAGCTTGTTGTAGTACTCGACCGGCTTCAACGTCCGCTCGTCGCGGTAGAGACCGAGATGCCACACCTCGGCGGTGGGCAACATGTCGAGCATGCCCTCCACCATGCCGAGTCCCGCACGCAGGATCGGTATCAGGCCGACACGCGGTTCGAGACACGCGGCGGTCATCGGCCCGAGAGGAGTTTCGATCGGGAGTGGCCGGGTGCCGAGATCTGCGGTCGCCTCGTAGCCGAGCAGCCACGTCAGCTCGCGAACGAGCTCGCGGAACTTCTTCGGCTCCGTACGCCGGTCGCGGAGGATCGCGAGTTTGTCGGCTACCAGCGGATGCTGGCTGACGTACAGCGGCATCGGCGTCGGCTCATTTTGCATCCCGCGAGGACTGGAATCACCTGGCTCTCCTGACAGAAGGGTAACAGGTCAGCCCGGCCAAGCCCCCGCCGACCCCATGGCCCCTCGGCGGGGTCCATGTTGCTGGAAGCCCGCGGCCAGCCGAAGGCGCTGAGTTGTACACGCGTACGCGGAGATCTCCAAAGGGTCCCGGCTCACCAGCCACGGGCTACCTTGTCGGTAGCCGGGTTGTTCCGCAACCAGTTGACAAGGATTCCTCTGAGGCGCTCAGATGACCCATACGCGCCGGGGACCTGGGAAGCAGCTTTCCGTCCTCCACCATTCTCTGAAAACACCAAACAAGACGGAGATACAAACATGAACCGGAAACCAAGTCGCGCAGGCATCGCGTTTCTGGCGGCTCTCGCCGCCGTGCTCGCAACCAGCTCCGGCGCCGCTCACGATCGAAACGAACCGCCCGTTGCAATTCGGTTCATCTCCGTATCCGACTGGCATGGCCAACTCGACCCGCTCTCCGTGGCCGGTGAAGGGACCTTCGGTGGTGCCGCCGTGCTGTCGACTTACTTTCAGATGGAACGTCTCGACAACCCGAACACCCTCACGCTGACCGCGGGTGATGCCTTCGGTGCTTCGTTACCGCTGTCGAGTTTTTTCGAGGAAGCGCCCGCCGTCACGTCGATGAACCTGATGGGCTTCGACGTCGATACCTTTGGCAACCACAACTTCGACAGGGGAATCGCTCATCTGCAACAGATGATCGCACTCGCCGAGTTTCAATACGTGTCGGCAAACCTCAAGCGCCGGGACGACAATCTCACTGGCGTAAAGGATTTTGAGATCTTCGACCTCGGTGGGGTCAAGATCGCTGTCATCGGTATCACCAACCCCGAGGCTCCCACGCTGGTATTTCCCGGCAGTTTTGGCACGATCGAAGTCACTGACCCGGTACGCGCCGCGCACAAGGCCAGGCGGGACGCGAAGGACTGTGGCGCGAAGGTGTTCGTGGCAATCACACATCTCGGCGTAACGGGTTTCGACGCGGACGGCAACGCCTTCGGGCCGCTGATCGATTTCGCCCGGAACGTGCGCGGCTTCGACGTCATCTTCGGCGACCACACCAACGTGGAGTTTTCAGGCGTAATCAACGACGCCCTGGTCGTTGAGAACCGCAGCAAGGGACGCACGTACGCGCGAGTCGACCTCACAGTGAAACCGAAGAACGGACACGTGATCGACCGGTCGGTTGAATTCGTCGATCCCGTGAGCAGCGCCGTCACTCCGGATCCGACCATCGTGGCCTTCCTCGACCCGCTGCGCGCAGAACTGAATGCACTGCTCGGCAATGTGATCGGCGAGTCCACCGTTTCCATCCCGCGCTCCGACGCGTGTGGCCGTGTGGACGGCCGCCTCTGCGAGTCCCTGATTGGTAACGCGACGACGGACGCGATGCGATCGACCTATGGGACGGATTTCGCCATTACGAATTCGGGCGGGCTCCGCGCCGCTCTGACCTGCCCGCTGGTCGACAATGCCACCGACTTCTGCCCGCCGAATTCGCCCCCCAATTTCCAGATCACTGACGGACAGGTGCTGACGGTCCTGCCCTTTGGCAACATCGTTGCGACGTTGACCGTCGACGGCGCGCTGCTCAGGCAGTATCTGGAGAACGGCGTCTCGGCCATGCCGGGCGCCAACGGACGTTTCGCGCAGGTGTCGGGGCTCTGCTTCACGTACGACATTGGTGCGCCGGCGGGCGGCCGCGTCACCGGAGCGGTTCGCCAAGCAGCCGATGGAAGCTGTACGGGTCCGGTCGTCGATCTGACGTCCGCTTCGACTTACACATTGGCTATCAACGACTTCATGGCGTCGGGAGGCGACGGCTACCCGGTGGTCACGGACCGGATTGTGACGCGCAATTTCATGGACCAGGACGTCGCCGCGTTCATCGAGGCGAATACGCCGCTCTCGCCGGCGATTCAGGGTCGCATCGGCTGCATCGGAGCGACTTGCCCACTGCTGCTACCTTAGGCACGAAGCCTGAATTCATGCAGGAGATTCGAGCCGGAGCTCATAAGGTTTCGGCGGCGGTGCCGCTTCGCTGAATAGGTGGCGCGCCCGGAGAGATTCGAACTCCCGACCCCCTGGTTCGTAGCCAGGTACTCTATCCAACTGAGCTACGGGCGCGTCTTGTGCAGTTTCCGGCGGCCGGGGTCCCGGTTTCCCGGGGGGCCGCCGCATCGCGGGCGCGCATCCTACCACAGGCGGGCCAAATCGCTCAGTGCCGCGGCTGTGCCGGCTCCACCGCAGTCTGTTGCGCCAGAAAGTCGCTGACGACGCGTCGATCGTTCTCGTCCTTGAGGCGCGTGAAGAGCTTGGTCCCGAGGTCCGTGATTGTTTCGGCCCGATCGAACGGCCGGCGCTCGTACATGACCCCGCCCGGGAAGTGGCAGGGCTGGCAGCGCGCTTCGAGAATCGGTCGCACGTCCTGATCGAAATCGACACGGGCCTGCTCGACCGGCGCACTGGCAGGCTGAGACAGCTCTGTAGTCATCGGTTCAGTGGCGGTCGATGCCGGTTGGGCGGCCGCCACCGCGGGCGTCGGCTCCGCTGCGGAGGCATCTTCGGGTTGTGTACGGGCGGGTCCCGTCGGTGCGAGCCGGCACGAGTTGACGCCCACGGTCAGCGCCAGGATCACAAGCAAAGAGGCGGCGCGCATGCGTGCATGCTACGCCCGCCGTTTCAGCCGCGGTACGAAAATCAGGCCGGCTTGTTCTGGCTCTTCACCACGCTCGTCGCCATCGCGATCATCGAGGCAATGTCGGAGAGATTGGCCGGGATGACCAGCGTGCTCATCGCCTCGTCGGCGATGTGGCCGAATTGCTTCACGTACTCCTCAGCGACCCGCAACTGCATCGCCGCCATGCCGCCCGGCGAGTTCAGCGACTCGCCCACGCGGCGCAGGCCTTCGGCAGTGGCCGTCGCGACGGCCAGAATGGCCGCGGCCTGGCCCTGCGCTTCGTTGATTTGCTGCTGCTTGTTCGCTTCCGACTCCTTGATGACTCGCTGCTTCTCGCCCTCCGCCTGATTGATCTTGGCGTCGCGCTCGCCTTCGGAGGTCAACACCACCGCACGCTTCTCGCGTTCCGCGCGCATCTGTTTTTCCATTGCCTGCAGGACGTCGCGCGGCGGCGTGATGTTCTTGATCTCGTAGCGCAGCACCTTCACTCCCCACGGCGCCGATGCCTTGTCGAGCTCGCTGACCACGTTGGCATTGATGGTGGCGCGCTCTTCGAACGTGCGATC
>DATIEU010000508.1:0-6254 GCA_035455565.1 Steroidobacteraceae bacterium
CCCCGAACTTCTGGTTGAGCTGCTGCGCGATCGCGAGACCGTACTCGTCACGCGACTTGCGCTGGTCGAAGTCCTTGAGCCGGAAGAACACCAGTGCCGCGTTGGGATTGTTGGTGAAGCTGATGATCGAAAGCCCCGGGAACTGCACCGCGCCGTCGACGCCGGGCGTCGCCAGGCCGATCTCCGTCATCCGGCGCACGACTTCTTCGGTGCGATCCAGCGAAGCCGCATCGGGCAGCTGGGCGAACGCGACGAGGTACTGCTTGTCCTGCACCGGGATGAAGCCCTTGGGCACGATGTGGAAGGCGCCCCAGGTGAGCGCAACGAGTGCCAGGAAAACACCCATCACCGCACCGCGATGCCGCAGGACGCCGCCCACGCCGCGCGAATAGCGCTCGGACGAACGGCCCCAGAAACGATTGAAGGGACGGAAGAGCCAGCCGAACGCGCGGTCGATGATGCGGGTCGCCGCGTCGGGCTGTGCGCCGTGAGGCTTCAGCACGACGGCTGCGAGCGCCGGGCTCAATGTCAGCGCCACGAACGCCGAAATGATCGTGGAGATCGAGATGGTGAGCGCGAACTGGCGGTAGAACTGCCCGGTGAGCCCGCTCATGAAGGCGATCGGTACGAACACGGCTACGAGCACCAGCGCGATCGCGATGATCGGCCCGCTCACTTCCTGCATCGCCTTGTAGGTCGCGTCGCGTGGTGAGAGACCGGCCGCGATATTGCGCTCCACGTTCTCGACCACCACGATGGCGTCGTCCACCACGATGCCGATCGCGAGCACCAGTCCGAAGAGCGACAGCGCGTTGATCGAGAAGCCGAACAACAGCATGAGCGCGAACGTGCCGACGATGGATACCGGCACTGCGACCAGCGGGATGAGCGAAGCGCGCCAGGTCTGCAGGAACAGGATGACGACGATCACCACCAGCGCCACGGCTTCGAGGAGCGTCTTCACCACGGCCTCGATCGAATTGCGCACGAAGATAGTGGTGTCGTACACCACCTGGTAGTCGACGCCCTGCGGGAAATTCTGCTTGAGCTCGGCCATCGTGTTGCGCACGCGATCCGAGAGCTCGATCGCGTTCGACCCCGGCGCCTGGTAGATCGGGATCGCGACCGCCTGCTTGTTGTTGAGGAGGCTGCGCAGCGAGTACTGGCCGGCGCCGAGCTCGATGCGTGCGACATCGCGCAGGTGCGTGACTGCGCCGTCGGCGTCGGTCTTGATGATGATCTCGGCGAACTGCTCCTCGGTGACCAGCCGGCCCGAGGTGGTGACATTGAGCTGGTACTCGATGTCGGCGGGCGCCGGTTGCGCGCCGATCACGCCGGCCGCGACCTGTACGTTCTGTTCGCGAATCGCGCGCACCACGTCGCCCGCAGTCAGGTTGCGGGCCGCGACCTTGTCCGGGTCGAGCCAGATACGCATCGAGTAGTCGCCGGCCCCGAAGACGCGCACTTCGCCCGCGCCCGGCAGGCGCGCCAGCACGTCGCGGATCTGCAGCACGGCGTAGTTGCGCAGGTAGACGTTGTCGTAGCGGTTATCCGGCGAGACCAGGTGCACGACCATGAGCAGGTCGGGCGAGCTCTTGATCGTCGTGACGCCGAACTGGCGCACGATGTCGGGCAGGCGCGGCAACGCCTGCGAGACGCGGTTCTGCACCAGCACCTGCGCCTGGTCGACGTTCGTGCCGAGCCGGAAGGTGATGGTCAACTGCATCACGCCATCGCCGGTCGAGGTCGAGGACATGTAGAGCATGTTCTCGACGCCATTGATCTCCTGCTCGAGCGGCGCCGCTACGGTCTCCGCGATCACCTTCGGGTTTGCACCCGGATACTGGGCGCGCACCACCACCGAGGGCGGCACTACATCCGGGTACTGGCTCACGGGTAGCCGCCACACGGCGATGGCGCCGGCGACGAAGATCACGATCGACAACACGGCCGCAAAGATCGGCCGGTCGATGAAGAACCTGGCGATGTTCATGGGAATCCCTGTGCCTGGGTTCAGCGCGCCTTGGCCACGCGCGTTTCAGGCTGATTGCGATCCATCGATACGAGCTCGGGCGCGATCGCCACCCCGGGGCGCACCCGCTGCAGGCCGTTGACGACGATGCGCTCGCCGGGCGTGAGCCCTTCTTCGACGATGCGCAAGCCTTCGACCAGGCGGCCGAGTTTCACGGCGCGGTAGTCGACGACGTTGTTCTTGCCTACGACATACACGAACTTCTGGTTCTGGTCGGTGCCGACCGCGCGGTCGTCGATCACGATGGCCGTGCGGACTTCGTTACCGATCAGCTTGACGCGCGCAAAGAGCCCCGGCGTCAGGCGCCGGTCGTGGTTGTCGAGCAGCGCGCGTGCGCGAATGGTGCCGGTCGCCGGATTGAGCTGGTTGTCGAGGAACACCAGCTCGCCTTCGTGCGGGAAGTCCTTTTCGTTGGCGAAGGCGACGCGCACCGTGTTGCGCACGTCGTTCGCGCCGCGCAGCTCGCCGAGCTGGCCGAGGCTCGCGTACTTGAGGTAGACGCGCTCGTCGCCTTCGAAGGCCACGTAGATCGGATCGACCGAGACCACGGACGTGAGCAACGTCGCATTCGCCGTGCCGCCCGAGACGAGATTGCCGAGCGTCACCTCCGCCTTGCTCACGCGCCCATCGATGGGCGAAGCGATCTGCGTGTAGCTCAGGTTGAGCCGGGCTGTCTCGACCGCAGCTTTCGCGGCGCGCACGTTGGCGTCCGATTCACGGCCCGCGTTGACGCGCTGGTCGTACTCCTCCTGCGAAATGGCGCGTGCGCTGAGGAGCCGGTCGCCGCGTGCGACTTCGTTGCGCGCGAGCTCGGCATTCGCCTGCGCCCGCACGAGCTCGGCCTCGGCCTTGTCGAGTTCCGCCCGGTACGGGCGCGGGTCGATCACGAACAGCAGGTCGCCCTTCTGCACCGTGCTGCCTTCCGCGAAGGCGACGCGCTCGATGTAGCCCGAGACGCGCGGACGCACTTCGACGCTCTGAATCGCCTCGGTACGGCCGGTAAATTCGTCCCAGTCGCTCACGTCGCGTTGCAGGACTTCGGCGACGCTCACCTGCGGTGCCTGCGGGGCGGGTGCCGCCTGTGGCGCGCAGGCGCTCACGAGCGCGACGAGGAGTGCGAGTGCGGCGGCGCCGGAGGCCGCGCGGAAGAAGGCAGCAGTCTTGCGATGAGTCACGGTGAACATCCTTCGGTAACCAGCCCAAAAAACTTGCGGCCATGCCATGGCCGCGAGTGCGCAGATTAGGAGATGGAACGCCCGGGAAAAATCACGGGCCTCGAACTTCACTCATGACCCGTGGGCAGCAATCATCGGGTCGGGCGGGAGTGGGTTCTACCGTCTGGGGTGGGGAACAGGGTCACCAGAAAGTCGATGAAGGCTTGCACCTTAGGCGAGGGGTGCTTGCCTTTCAGGTAGAGCGCCGACACGGGTCTCTGTCCCTCGAGCTCCCAGTCGGGGAGGACGGGCGTCAGGAGCCCCGCCGCGATCGGGCGCTCCGCAAGGAACTGAATCGCCGGCGCTATTCCGGCCCCGGCCACTGCTGCGGCGGTCATGGAGCCGATGTCACTCATCAGCAGACGACCCGTGACCGGCACGACCTTGCGCTCGCCTTCGCGATTGAACGCCCAATCGAACACCTTGCCCGTGTTCGGGTTGAAGAATCGCACGCACGAGTGCTTGAGAAGGTCGTCCGGATCCGTCGGGGTGCCAGCGCGCGCCAGGTAGTCGGGCGACGCGACGAGCACTACCTGGCCGGCGGGTCCGAGCCGGCGGGCATTCAGCCGCGAGTCCGTGAGTTCGCCCACCCGCAGCACCACGTCCACGCCTTCGTTGACCATGTCGATCAGGCGGTCCGTCATGCTGACCTGAACGGTCACATCCGGGTACTGCGCGAGAAAACGGGGCAAGGCGGGAATCACGTACTCGCGACCGAGCGCGAGCGGCATGTCGACTCGCAGCCGGCCCCGCGGCCGCTGCCGCGTCTCCACGACTTCGGCTTCCGCATCCTGCAGCTGCGTGACGAGCGCCTGGCAACGCTGGTAGAACTCGCTGCCGACATCGGTGAGGCTGAGCGATCGCGTGGTGCGGTTGAGCAACCGGGCGCCGAGCCGCTCCTCGAGGCGCGAGATGGACTTGCTGACGGCCGAGGGCGTCACGGCGAGGTGATTGGCCGCGGCCACGAAGCTGCCTGCGCCCACCACCCGCACGAACGTGACGATGTCCCCGAGGTTGTCCAAGTCGGTTCCTCCCGCGGCGTATTGTCCTATTCTATTGTTGAACCAGGATCATGAGTGAATTCGCCTGCGACCTGTAGACCGGGCGGTCGGCCATGCCTAGGCTTTGCACCCGGTTCTCAGCAGACCGGTCGTTAGTAGACGATCCGGCAAGAGGGGTTTCGACAGCATCATGTGGCTCGTGACGCATGCCAGCGGCACTTTCGGTCGCGCGGTCGTGCAGGCCGCGGCCGCCGAAGGCCACCGCCTGAGGCTCCTGGTCAGCGACCCGGCACAGCTCCCGCCCGACCTGAAGGCGCACGAAGCGCTGCCCGCGGACTACGCGGATAACGCAGCGCTGGCGCGGGCCTTTGCCGGTGTCTCGGCACTCGTCCTCAGCACGCCGCTCGACGCCCAGATGGGCGACTGGCAGGAGGCCCTCGCGCGTGCGGCCCGCGCCGCGGGCGTGGGGCGCGTGGTGCAGATCACGAGCCTCGGAGCGGATCCGAAGTCTCCGATCCGGCGCTTGCGCTGGCTCGGTGACGCCGAGGCGCGGGTCGCCGCCACGGGCGTCAAGGCATGGATCCTGCGGCCGGCGGTCGCGATGCAGTCGCTCCTCAGGCACAACCCCGAAATCGGTATCGGCGGCCGCCTCGAGGCGCCGTTCCGGCGCGCCAAGATGCCGTTGGTCGACGCGCGCGATGTGGCGGCCGTGACGTTGCGCTTGCTCGAGTCCGACGAGACGCCACGAGCGCTCGAGCTCTCGGGGACCAAGCCACTCGACTATTTCGAGATCGCGCGTGAGTGCTCGCGCGCGTGCGGTCATCGCATCGAGTACCTGGATATCTGTTCGCCAAAGGCGCGCGGCAACCTCGAAGCGCGCGGCTTGTCCCCGCGCCTGATCGAAGCCCTGATCGAGTTCTGGGACTATGCCGCCGCGGGTATCGTACCGGTCCCCATCACGGATGATATCGAGCGCGTCCTGGGGCGCGCGCCTCGCTCGCTGTGCGACTTCCTCAAGGACGGCAAGCCTGCCCGCCGGACTTGCCGATCCTGAGATCGCAGTCAGTCGTGCGCGGACAGCTTGAGCGATCGCGTATCGGCGCGCGGCGCGCGTGCGGGTAGCGACGCGGCGATCCGCGAGTACACCTGCTGCGCCGTCGCACGGTAGCCGGTGAGCTTGCCGCCGTAGATCGACAGCACTCGTGGGCGGATCGGCCGATCCGTCACCAGATGCGTTTCGCGCGAGCGATGGAACGCGTGTCCCTCACCAGCCGGCAAGATGCGCAGGCCCGTGAACGAATCGATGACCTGGCGGGCATCGAGCGAGGCGTGCTGCACGAAATAATGCTTGAGCACCGAGACCAGGTAGTGGCGTTCCGCGGCGAGCGGATGCGCCTGGTCCGGATCGCCTCGAAAGCGCGTCTCTGTGGTGCCGACCAGCGTGTTGCCGCGCCAGGGCATCACGAACACGGCGCGCCCGTCGCGCGGACTTTCTACGTAGTAGATACCCTGGCGCGGCTCGCCGCTCACGATGATGTGACTGCCTTGTACGAGCTCGACGGCGGGCACCGCGATCCCTGGCGAGACGCGCTGAGCGACCTCGCACGCCCATGGCCCGGCCGCGTTGACCAGCACTCGCGCCTCGACCTCGTGCTGACCGCTCGCCTGCACGTAACGCACCATCACTGCGTCATCCACGAGGTCGGCCGCGAAGAGCTCGGCGGGCAGCGCCAGCTCGGCGCCCAAGGCCTGCGCCGAGCGCATGATGGCTGTCGTCAGCGCCGCATCGTCCGTCTGTCCGTCGAGATAGCGCAGCACAGCGACCAGGTCGCGAGTCACGAGGCCATCGAGACGCGACCATTCCCGCCGCGGCACGCTCTCGAAGCGCAGCTCGCGATGAAGACCGCCGAGCAGCGCGTAGAGCGACAGGCCGACACGCAGTTGCCACGGGCGCCGGCGAGTCTCGCGATAGACCGGCAGGTGAAAGGGCACCAGGTGCACGAGATC
>DATIEU010000509.1:0-9112 GCA_035455565.1 Steroidobacteraceae bacterium
CATCGCCGGCGTGATGGCAGCCAAGCGTACGCACGAGCTCATCCCGTTCTGCCACCCGCTCGGCGTCGAGAACTGCAAGGTCGAGATCCGCATGCAGAGCCCGACCGAAATCGCCATTCGCTGCACGGTGAGTGTCCATCACAAGACCGGCGTCGAAATGGAGGCGCTCACGGGCGCATCGGTCGCGGCGCTCACGATCTATGACATGTGCAAGGCGCTCTCCCACGACATCGTCATCAGCGAAATCCGCCTGCTCGAGAAGCGCGGCGGGAAGAGCAACTCTCTGCCGCAAGCGGGAGAGGGAGGAAAGAAATGAGTACGCCGCTCTATGGGTTGGTTCTCGCGGGTGGCGCGAGCACACGCATGCAGCGCGACAAGGCGGCCCTCCTCTACCACGACCGTCCACAACTCGACTGGACGTTCGACCTGCTGAGCGAAGTCTGCGAGCGGGTGTTCGTCTCCGTGCGGCAGGACCAGGTCGAAGACGAAGTGCGCAGCCGCTTTCCCAAGATCGTCGATCGCCTGCAGGACAAGGGACCGATCGCGGGCATCGCCGCGGCCCAGGCCGAAGTGCCCGAGGCCGCCTGGCTGGTCGTGGCCTGCGACCTGCCGTTTCTCAGTCGCGCGACACTCGATCATCTGCTGGCGAATCGCGACCGCACGCGCCATGCGACCGCCTATCGCAGCACGCACGACGGCTTGCCGGAGCCGCTCTGCGCGATCTACGAACCGGTGAGCCGGCTTGCTATCGACGAATACGTAACGGCCGGCAAGCATTGCCCGCGAAAATTCCTCGGTACGAGCGATGTCCGCCTGCTCGACCAGCCCGACCCGCGTTCGCTCGACAACGTCAATACGGTCGAGGAGCACCGCGCGGCGACGCGCATCCTCGGAGCGTAGATGGCGACGCGCACGATCCACGTGCAGTACTACGCGGTGTTGCGCGAACAGGCGGGCCGCGGCGCGGAAGTGCTGCAGACGCAGGCTGCGACGCCCGCGGAGCTCTACGCGGAACTGCGCCAGCGGCATTCCTTTGGACTCACGCGCGAGCAGCTCAAGGTCGCGGTCAATTCCGAGTTCTCCGATTGGTCGAGCCCGCTCAAGGACAACGATGCGGTGGTGTTCATTCCTCCGGTGGCGGGCGGGTGAGCGCGTTTCGCTTCAGCAACGAGCCCTTCGAGCCCGCAGGCGCGCGTGCTTCACTCGCCAATCCGGAAGCCGGCGGCTATGCGGCCTTCGAGGGCTGGGTCCGCAATCACAACGAAGGCCTCGCGGTGACGCGGCTCGAATACGAGGCGTTCGAAGCGCTCGCGGTGAAGGAAGGTGAGCGCATCGTCGCCGAGGCGAAGCGTCGATTCCCAATTCTCGATGCGGCATGCGTGCATCGCGTGGGCGCGCTCGGCATCGGCGAGCTCGCGGTGTGGGTCGGCGTGAGCGCGCATCATCGCGACGAGGCATTTGCCGCCTGCCGCTACATCATCGACGAGGTCAAGCACCGCGTCCCGATCTGGAAGAAGGAACACTACGTCAACGGCGACTCGGGCTGGGTCAATTGCGAGCGTTGCGCGGAACACGCGCACGAGCATGAGTCCTCACCCCAACGCACTCAGCCTGATTATTCGCGTCAGATCGCGCTCAAGGACGTTGGTCCGGCCGGCCAAGCGCGCTTGCGCGCGGTGCGCGTGTTGGTGGTCGGCGCCGGCGGTCTTGGTGTGCCGGTGCTCTCCTATCTCGCCGGCGCGGGCGTCGGCACGCTCGGCATCGTCGATGGCGACGTGCTCGAGGCGAGCAACCTGCATCGCCAGCCGCTCTATGCGCTGGACGAGGTCGGCCGACCCAAGGCCGAGCTCGCCGCGGCGCGACTCCGTGCGCTCAATCCCGAGATCAGCGTGCGCGTTCATGCCGAGCGGCTCGACACGCGGAACGTCGTGCAGCTCCTCGATGCTTACGACCTCGCGATCGATTGCAGCGATAACTTCGCCACCAAGTTCCTGCTCAACGACGCCTGCGTGCTGGCGCGCAAGCCCGCGATTTTTGCGAGCGTGTACCAGTACGAAGGGCAGCTACAGGTTTACCGGCCCGATGAAGATAACGCCTGCCTGCGCTGCTTGTGGCCGGAAGCGACCCGCGACGGGCTCGTCGGCAACTGCGCCGAGGCCGGCGTGCTCGGCCCTGTTCCCGGCGTACTCGGAAGTCTCCAGGCGATCGAGGCGCTCAAGCTCATTCTCGATCTGCCGGGACAGCTGCGTGGTGAGTTATTGATCCTCGATCTGCTGTCGCTGGCCACGCATCGTATCCGCGCACCGCGAGCTGCGCCGTGTCGCAGCGGCACCTGCGCGCGGATCACCTCAATCGCACCCATGACCGAGACGCCTGCGGACCTGGAAGTAACCTTCGGCTCGCTCGCCAAGGCGGCACACGACGGTTACGCCATCATCGACATTCGCGACGCCAGGGAAGTGGCGAGCGCGCCCATGACCGGCGTCGAGCACGCGCATATCCCGATGTCCGCGCTCCTCGAGGATCACCACGCGCTCGATCCGGAGCGCCGTTATCTCCTGGTGTGCGCACGCGGTTCGCGCAGCCGCGCCACAGCGCTCGAGCTGCGTCATCACGGCTTGCCGCGCGTGTTCTCGCTGCGCGGCGGAATCGCCGGACTCTAGCTTCCCTCGCTCCTGGCAGCGGCGGAGCATTCGCACACGTCGCAGCCCTTGTCGAACACCACCTTCCACGATCCGTCTGCTTCGCGCCGCCAGATCGAATTGAAGGTTCCGACGCGCTTGCCTTCGCGGTCGTAGACCGGACCGCTGCTGTGCGCGAGTGCGCCCGAATCGAGCACCTCGACCTGTGCCGATTCCCAGGAGAACGGCGCATCCTTGCCGTCGAAGAGCGGCTTCCAGCTCGCCACGACCGCCTCCTTGCCGTGCGTGGCCTTGTCGCGCCCGAAGAACACCGCATCCTCGGCGACGAGCGCGGCGAAGGCAGCGATGTTGCGGTCGGCCATAGAACGCGCGAAGGCGGTTTCCGCGGCGCGCACCTGCTGCGCCAGGTCGTCGGCGCGGGCTGTTGTCAGGACCGCGGCGCACAGCACGCCGACAAGTAGACCGAGTCTCATGTTCCTGCTCCTAAATTCTTATCAGTTTGTGCACGCCGGACGGCGCCGATGGCGCAATGAAACGCGCCGCGGCATCGAAGTGCAATACTTTGGGGACGAACGCCAGGCAACCGGGTGCGTTCGCGACGTGCGTGACCGCCTGCTCACCATCCGGCCACAATGCCTGGCTATACAGAGGTCCCAGATGAACACACGATTGATTCGGCGAGTACCGCTGCTCCTGGCGTGCGTCGCGATCGTCGCCGGTTGCAGCACCGTGCCGACGCAGAGCTCGACGGCACCGTTCGAGTTCGGCGTTATCGGCGATGGGCCCTACTTCCCGGGCACTGAGCCATTGTTTCGCGCCGCGATCGAGGACATGAACCGCGCCCCCCTGGCCTTTGTTCTCCATGTCGGCGATATCGAGGCGGACGGGCGTTATCCCTATAGCGGCGGCGCCCGCACCTGTACCGATGAGTCCTTCGAACAGCGGCTCGAAATGTTCGCCGCCTCGCGCCATCCCTTCATCCTCACCCCGGGCGACAACGACTGGACCGATTGCCACTTCGTGAAGGAGCATGTGTTCGATCCCCTCGAGCGGCTGGAAAAACTGCGCGCACTCTTTTTCGCTGATGACCGGAGCCTCGGCCAGCAACGCTTGACACTCATTACGCAAGCATCCGACAGCGCACACTCCCGATATGTCGAGAATCGCCAGTGGGTACGGAGCGACGTCCACTTTGTGACACTGCACATCGTCGGCAGCAATGACAACCTCGGCCGCACGCCCGCAATGGATCGCGAGCACGCCGAGCGCACCGCGGCCAATCTCGCCTGGCTAGAGCGTGCGTTTCAGCGCGCGCTGGCCGACCAGGCGCGGGCGCTCGTGATCGTGATGCAGGCGGATCCGCAGTTCGCCACGACGTGGTCTCAGACGCAGCTGGACCGGTACATGGCAGGGTTAGGCACCAAGGCGCCGCCGCAGCGCATTGCGACCGGATTCGATGAGTTTCGAGATGCGCTCGCGCGCGAAGTCAAGGCATTCGCGCAACCCGTGCTGCTCATCCACGGCGATACGCACGTCTTTCGCGTGGACAAACCACTGCAGCGCCCGGATGGACACGTGGTCGATCATTTCACGCGGCTCGAAGTCTACGGTGACCCGGATCTGCATTGGGTACGCGTGCGCGTCGATCCGTCCAGCCCGAACGTGTTCTCGTTCAGCGAGGAGATTGGAGCGCCCTGACGTCAGGGGCGCACCTGTCCGCTGCCGCGCACGAGGTACTTGTAGCTGGTGAGCTGCTCCACGCCCACGGGACCGCGCGCGTGGAACTTGTCCGACGAGATACCAATCTCGGCGCCCATGCCGAAATCGCCGCCGTCCGCAAACTGCGTGGAAGCGTTGTGCAATACGATGGCGCTGTCGACACGCGTCAGGAATTTCTCCGCCGTCACCTTGTTTTCGGTGACGATCGACTCGGTGTGCGCCGAACCGTACTTGTTAATGTGCTCGATCGCGCCTTCGACGCCGTCGACCACGCGCGCGGCGATGATGGCGTCGAGGTACTCCGTGTACCAATCGTCCTCGCTGGCGGCGCGTACGCGCGGGTCGACCTTCTGCGCCGGCGCGTCGCCGCGCACTTCGCAGCCTGCATCGAGCAGCGCCTTGACGAGCGGCGCGAGATGAGTCGGCGCACAGGCGCGGTCGACCAATAGTGTCTCGGCCGCCCCGCAAATGCCCGTGCGCCGCATCTTGGCATTGACCACGATCTCGCGCGCCATGTTGATGTCGGCATCGCGATCGACGTAGACGTGACAATTGCCTTCGAGATGGCCGATGACCGGCACGCGCGCTTCCTTTTGCACGCGCTCGATGAGGCTCTTGCCGCCGCGGGGCACGACCACATCGATGTAGTCCGCCATGCCGGCGAGGAGATAGCCGACCGCGGCGCGATCGGTCGTGGGCACGATCTGGATCGCGGCGCGCGGCAATTGCGCGGCCTCGAGTCCCTGCTGCAGGCACTCGTGGATGGCGCGACTGGAATGCTGGCTCTCCGAGCCACCGCGCAGGATCACGGCGTTGCCCGACTTGAGACAGAGCGCCCCCGCGTCCGCGGTCACGTTCGGGCGGCTCTCGTAGATGATCGCGATCACCCCGAGCGGCACGCGCACCCGCTGGATGATGAGCCCGTTCGGTCGTTTCCAGGTTGCGAGCACGGTAGCCACCGGATCCGGCAGCTGCACGATCGCATCGATGCCGGCGGCCATCGCTTCGATGCGCGGCAGATCGAGCCGCAGCCGATCGAGCATGGCGCCCGTCATTCCCGCGCGCGTCGCCGCCTGCACGTCCCGCGTATTGGCCGCGAGTACCTCGTTGCGCCGACGCAGGAGCTCGTCCGCCGCGCGTTGCAAGGCCTGGTTCTTCTGTGGCGTAGTCGCGTGCGCCAGCACCTGCGCCGCGGCGAGCGCGGCGCGACCCATCGAATCCATCAGCTCACCGAGCGATTGCGCCGGAGAGGCGTCATCGACATCGAGCACTTCGGTGGTCATGGCTCCGTCCTCGCTTCCTGCTCGACGGTGTGCGGCTCGGTACGCTTGCCGAGCCACACCAGGTCGTCGCGATGAATCATCTCGTCACGACCCCGATAGCCCAGGATCGATTCGATCTCGGCGGTCTTGCGGCCCATGATGCGCGCCGCGTCCTGGTCGGAATAGGCGCTGATACCGCGCGCGATCTCGGTGCCGTCAGGGCCGAGCACACTCACCGTGTCGCCGCGCTCGAACCGGCCCACCGCCTTCACGACTCCCGCGGGCAACAGGCTCTTGCCGCTCGCGAGTGCAGTTACCGCGCCCGCATCGATCGCCAGCGCACCAGCCGGTCGCAAGGTGCTCGCGATCCACTGTTTGCGCACGCTCACGGGCGAAGTCGAGGGCAGGAACCACGTGCAGCGTGCGCCCTCCTCGATGCGACGCAACGGATGCGTGACGCGGCCGCTCGCGATGCAGAGCGCACAACCGGCATTGAGTGCGATGCGCGCGGCGGCGAGCTTGGTCGCCATGCCGCCAGTGCCGACCTCCGTGAGCGCACCGCCCGCCATCGCCTCGATCTCGGGCGTGACCTGGAACACCTTGCTCACGAACTGTGCCTGCGGATTCTTCGCAGGATCGGCGGTGTACAACCCATCGGTGTCGGAAAGCAGCACCACGCAGTCCGCGCTGATCGTCTGTGCGACGCGCGCGGCGAGCCGATCGTTGTCGCCGTAGCGGATTTCCGCCGTCGCGACGGTGTCGTTCTCGTTGATGACCGGCACGGCTTCGAGCCGGAGCAGCGTGTTGAGCGTGCTGCGCGCATTCAGATAGCGCCGGCGTGTCTCAGTGTCGTCGAGCGTGAGCAACACTTGCGCGACGGTGAGACCGCGATCCTCGAGCGCTTCCTTCCACGCGTGGGCGAGACGAATCTGGCCCACTGCCGCAGCCGCCTGGCTCTCCTCGAGCTTGAGCTTCCCCGCTGGCAGCTTGAGGTGGCGCCGGCCGAGCGCGATGGCACCGGAGGACACCAACAGGACTTCCTGTTTGCGACGGCGCAGGCGCGCCACATCGTCGACGAGCGCGTCGAGCCAGCTGCGATTGAGGCGCCCGCTCGCCGGGTCGACGAGCAGCGCCGATCCCACCTTCACGATCACTCGCCGTGCCTGCGCGAGGGTGTGGGCCAGCTCTTTGCGCTCGGCGACGGTCATGTCAGCACTATAGCCTGCCTACGTCAGCCGGACGTCAGGCGCCCCATGAACAATGCGCCCGCGCCCGCGCCCGCGGCGGCCAGCATGAGCAGCACGCCCGGGATGACGCGCAACGCAAACGCCGGGCCTCCGGCGATCCAGGCCACGACCGCCTTGGTCACCGTATTGGTCGTGAAGGCGAGCAGCACCGCAAGCGCGCCGCCCGTGACGGAGAGACTGCCGGTCCTGGCCAGGTTGGCCGCGGACGCGGCCGCAGAGTGCGAATCGGCGAAGCCCGCAAGCCCAATGCCGAGAAGACCGCCGCCACTGCCATAACGGGTCGTCAGGAATGCCGCGGCGAATGACACGGCGGTGATGGCAGCCGCGAGGATGAGTGGCGTCTTCAACTCGAACGCTCGCCCCTTGGGCGGTGCCGCGCTGGGCTTTTTGGCGTGCGCCGCGCGATAGGAGAACGCCGCCCCGTAAGCCACTGCCGCGATGCCGGCGGCGACGAGTGAGGGCCACAACGGCGCTAACAGTGCGCGGTTGGTGACCGCGATGATGATCGCGAGCTCCACCACGGTCGCGACCGATGACAACGCCGCACCCGCCACCGCGGGGCGCCACAGTTCCTTGTGTTCGCGGCTGCGGGTTCCCATGGTGGCGATCGTCGCGGCACTCGACACGAAACCACCGGCCAGACCTGACAGCGCGAGCCCGGCTGTCGGACCGAGCGCACGCAGCGCCACATAGCCCGCGGCATTGACGAGCATGACGAGGAGCGCGAGCGTCCAGATGAGTCGCGGATTGATGACGTCGTAGGGATCGATGGCTCGATCCGGGAGCACGGGCAGGATGACCAGACCCGCGCCGGCGAGCAACAAGCCATCCATGATCTCCCGGTCCGACAGGCGCTGGCCGATGAAGGCATGGAGCCACGTGCGCGATGCGAGCAACAAGGCCGCGAGCGTCCCGAGGCCGGCGGCCACCACCGGCTGGCGCAAGGCGAGACCGCCGAGGAAGCAGGTCAATACGAGCGCCGCTTCGGTCGTGAGGCCGGGGTCTTCCTCCGAGCTTCGCCAATACGAGACCGCCGCCAGCACGGTCGTGACGCCGACGGCCAGCAGCAACCCGATACGCTCGCCTGCAAGGTCTCCCGCGGCGCCGAGCAACGCGACCAGCACGAAGGTGCGAACGCCGGCGGCGGACCGTGCCGCCCCGGTGCCTTTGCGCCGTTCGCGGTCGACGCCGATGAGAAACCCAATGCCAAGCGCGACACCGAGCCCGACGAAGGTCTCCTGGAGTCCATCCACAGTGGTTTGCTCAGAGCCTGTGATTCCGCTGCAACATGCCGGTGCATGCGTAGCAGGTCAAGGCGGTCAAACTCGCAAGATTTCACCAGCGGCGGCCGATTGCCTGCCTGCGCGCGACACCCTAAACTCCCCTGCCGACTCGAAATCCCGCCGTCCTGAGGTGTCCCGTGGGCAGAGATTACGACCCGGTTCCCGGCCAGTGGTACGAGAACCTGGAGGAGGAAGAGACATTCCAGGTCCTCACCGTGGACGAGGACTCGGAGTTGATCGAGATCCAGTATCTCGACGGCGACGTGGAGGAGATCGATCTCGAGACGTGGACCGAAATGGATCTCGAGAAGCGTACCGAACCCGAGGGCTGGTCGGGCTCCGAAGGCGAGGACGACGATGACGCGGACGTCGAAGAGGATGATGATGACGACGATGACGATGACTGGGACGATGACGATGACGACGATGACGATGATGACGACCTCGACGACGACGATGAAGAGCGCGAAAACTACTGATTGACCACGTGCCTGGTTGCGCAACCCCATGAGCGCGGCGGGCCCCCTCGACAGCTGGTTCCACGAACGCGAGTCGGCGTGGCTCTATCGCCGCGTCGCCGCCTGCGAACCTGATCCCCGCCGCAAGGCCTTGTTCGAATCGCTGGCCGCCGCCGCGGAACGCCAGGCTGAGCGCTGGGAACGGGGCGTAACCTCGGTACCGCCTTTTTCGCCCACGGTGCGGGCGCGCATCGTCGCCTCGTTGTTGCGACTCGTGGGTCCGCGATCGCTCAAGTCCGCGCTCGCAGCCATGAAGTTGCGTGGCTTGTCGGTGTACGACGTCGCCACCCTGCCCGGTCATGAAATGCCGACTTCGGTGGAGCAGATCGGGCTGCGGCACAAGAGCGTGTCGGGCGGCAATCTGCGCGCCGCGGTGTTCGGTGTGAACGACGGCCTGGTTTCGAACACCAGCCTGATCCTGGGCGTCGCGGGTGCCGGTGC
>DATIEU010000510.1:0-4951 GCA_035455565.1 Steroidobacteraceae bacterium
GGAGCAGTCTGCCACGGGGACACGGCTCGTCGAGGTGAAGGCCGGCGCGCAAATGAAGGACGAGTACGTGCCCGACGTCGCCATTCAGACCTGGGTGCTGGAGGGTGCGGGCGTGCGCATCGATGAAATGAAGCTCGCGCATATCAATGATCAATTCGTCTATCGTGGCGGTGGCGAGTACGAGGGACTGCTCACCGAGGCGCCGATCGCGGACCTGGCGCGGCGCATGACCGTGCGCGTAGAGGAGTGGACGCGGGATGCGCAGCAGGTGATCGCCGGACCCGAGCCAGCCGTTCCCGTCGGCCAACACTGCCGCACGCCGTTCGAGTGTCCCTTCATTCACTACTGTTGGCCACAAACCGAGTACCCGCTCACCGTGCTGCCGAAGCTCGGGCCCAAGCTCGATGAGTACGTGGCGCGCGGCTATCGCGATGTGCGCGATGTGCCCGAGAGCGAAGTGAGCGGCGAAGCGCGCGTGCGGGTCTGGCGGGCGACGCTCGCCAATCGTGCGGAGATCGCCCCCGATCTGCGCGAGCACTTGCGTGCGATCGGCTACCCGCGTTTCTATCTCGACTTCGAAACGATGAGTCACGCCGTGCCCATCTGGCCGGGGACACGTCCTTACCAGGCGATCCCTTACCAGTTTTCGGTTCACCTCGAGCACGCTTCCGGCGCCGTGGAGCACTTCGAGCACCTCGATCTCACGGGCGAGCTGCCGGCGCGAGCCCTGGCGCAACGCCTGCTCGCGGTGCTGGGTAGCGAGGGGCCGATCGTGACCTACTCCGACTACGAGCGTCAGTGCCTGCGCACGCTCGGACAACTCGTCCCGATGCTGGCCGACGCGTTGCGTGCGCTCGAGCCGCGGCTCGTCGATCTGCTGCCGATGCTTCGTCACCACTACTATCACCCGGCCATGCGGGGCCGCTGGTCGATCAAGGCGGTGCTGCCGGCGGTGGTGCCGGAAATGCGTTACGAGGGCCTGGGCGAAGTCCGTGCCGGCGACGCCGCGCAACGGGCCTACCTGGAGGCGGTCGATCCGGCGACCACGCCGTTGCGCCGCCACGACCTCGAGCAGGCGCTGCGCCGCTACTGTCGCTTCGACACCGAAGCGATGCTGCAGCTGGTGCGGAAACTCAGCGCCTGATTGGCGCTCCAAGGATCGCGCTCCGGTTGCCGGGCATGGCGCGTACAATGGCTGCAAAGACCCCGGTTACATGGGCAGTCAATGCCGGTATCTCGAGATGCCGCATTGGAGTGGGTTGAATTGGAGGAACTGTCATGACTCTGCGTATTGGCGATATCGCACCCGATTTCGAGGCCGACACCACCGAGGGCCACATCCGTTTTCACGACTGGATAGGCAACTCCTGGGCGGTGCTGTTTTCGCATCCGAAGGATTTCACGCCGGTGTGCACCACCGAGTTGGGCTACATGGCGAAGCTCAAGCCCGAGTTCGACCGGCGCAATGTCAAGGTCATCGGCCTGAGCGTCGACCCGGTCGACAGCCATTCCAAGTGGGCTCTGGACATCAAGGAGACCCAGGGACACGCGCCCAATTATCCGATGATCGGCGACCCCGACCTCAAGGTGTCGAAGCTCTACGAGATGCTGCCTGCCGAGACCGGCGGCACTTCCGCGGGGCGCACACCCGCCGACAACCAGACGGTGCGCAACGTGATCGTGATTGGGCCGGATCGCAAGATCAAACTGGTCATTGCCTATCCCATGACCACGGGTCGCAACTTCGACGAAGTGCTGCGCGTGATCGATTCATTGCAGCTCACCGCGAAGCATCGCGTGGCGACACCGGTCAACTGGAAGCAGGGCGAGGACGTGATCATCGCCGGCTCGGTCACGGACGACGAAGCGAAAAAAATCTATCCGCAAGGCTGGAAGGCGCCGCGGCCTTACATCCGCATCGTGCCCCAGCCGAAGTAGTCGTCGTTCGAACAACGGCCCTCTCCCGTGCGGGAGAGGGCCGGCGCGCTTGGGAGGCCAATGATTTTCGAACAGGTCGCGACCGGCGGCTGCCAGTCATACCTCATCGGGTGCGGCGAGACCTGTTCGGCTGCGCTGATCGACCCCGAGATTCGCCAGGTCGATCGCTACCAGACGCTCGCGGCGCGCGATGGTGTGCGCATCCGCTTCGTCATCGACACCCATACGCACGCGGATCATTTCTCTGCCGCGCGCCAGCTCGGCGAAATGCTCGCGGTTCCAGTCGTCATGCATCGCGAGAGCCCGGCGCCGTTCGCCACCATGCGGCTCGATGACGGCGACATGCTCGCGATCGGACAGCTGCGCGTGCGCGCGCTGCATACGCCAGGCCACACGCGCGATTCGATGTGCCTGGTGACGGAGGATCGCGTGTTCACGGGCGACACGCTCCTCATAGGCGCCACCGGACGCACGGATTTGCCCACCGGCGATCCGGAGGCGCTGCACGACAGCCTCTTCAACAGGCTCCTGAAGCTCGATCCCGCGCTCAAGGTGTATCCGGCACATGACTACAAGGGCCGTAGTCACTCGACCATCGCCCAGGAGATCATTGACAACCCGCGGCTGCAGAAGCGCGATCGCGATGCGTTCACGGCCATGATGCGTCAACTCAATCTCACGGCGCCGACGCATCTCACCGAAGCCTTGCGCACCAACCTGAGTGGCGGCAAGACCGTGACGCAGCTGCTGTCGGAGGCCTCCGCGATCGTGCCGTTCATGGCGCTGCCGGAGCTCGATGCGCGCCTCGCTGCGGCCGGCCCGGATCTCGTGGTCCTCGACGTGCGCGAAAAGGATGCGTACGAGAATGGCCACATCCCGCAGGCGCGGCACCTGCCGCGTGGCCAGCTGGAGCTGCGTGTCAACGAGGAGTTGCCCGATCCCACCGCGCGCATCGTGGTCTATTGCGAATTCGGCAAAATCTCTACGCTCGCCGCCGCGACGCTGCGCCAGCTCGGTTTCACGCGCGCCACGGCGCTCGAAGGCGGCATGAAGGCCTGGCGCGAGGGCGGCTTTGCGGTCGAGAGGGCACGCACGCCTGAAGCGGAGACTCCATGACCAGGCTGGTCGCGGGCATCCTGATCTTCTTCGGCATTCATTCCGTTTCCATGCTGGCACTCGGCTGGCGCAACCGTATGGCCGAGCGCTTCGGAAGCGGTGCCTGGCAGGGCATCTACTCGGTGGTCTCCGCAGTCGGGCTCTACCTGATCATCTCGGGCTACGGGGCCGCCCGTCACGTCGCCGAAGTGCTGTATGTGCCGCCCACTTGGCTTCGCTACGTCGCGGCGCTCCTGATGTTGCCCACCTTCACCCTGGCGCTCTCCTCAGTACTCCCCGGACGCATCCAGGCGCGCGTCAAACATCCGTTGCTCGCGGCGACCAAGCTCTGGGCAGTGGCACACCTGCTGACCAATGGGAGCGTCGCCGACCTGCTGCTCTTCGGTTCATTCCTGCTGTGGGCGATCGGCGTGCGCATCTCGCTCAAGCACCGTCCCGCACGGCCGCCCAAGGCGCTGCCGGCGTCTCGCGCGAACGATGCAATCGCGCTCGTTGGCGGCCTGGCGCTGTATGCGCTCTTTATTCTCTGGTTGCACGCGAAGTGGATCGGTGTGTCGCCACTCCCGATGGTCTAATCGCCGACGACGCGCCCAGTGATCAGCCGTGCACCACGCCGCGGCCTGAGTGGCGCAGGTGATTGAACTGGCCGTAGGTGTTCTTGAGGTCCAGCTTGATCGCGCCTGTACTGCGGGTCGTCGCGCTGCCGATCTCGGCCATCTCGAACTCGATACCTTCAGGAATGTTGATACGCACCCGGTGCGGTTGGCCGCTCACCGGACTGCGGATCGGGCTGCCTGTTGAATCGAGCACGCCGGGGATCGAGACGCGCGCCGTCCGCGCCTCGATATCGATGTGGTAATCGATCGGCTTGAAGAGGGTGGGGTGAAGCGTCTCCGACATCTTGCGGAACACCCACCAGTGCGTCGCCGCTTCGGCCGTTTCCTCGCCGTGGAAAATCTTCGTCAACGCATCGCGCTGCTCGGCGTTGGCACGCTCGTCGATGATGAGCTGCATCGCGCCGTGACCCTTGAACACGGGGCCCGGCCACGCGTACATGAGAGCCGCCTTGAGCCCTTCGAGCCTGACCTTGCCGAAGTGTCCTTTGTCGATGCGCAGCACTTCGAAGCCCGTGCAATTTCCGTGGGTGGGCAGGTCCTCGAACTGGCAGGGACAGCCGTAGCAGCAGTTGCAGCTGCCGAAGCTCTGGCCTTCGACGTACCAATCGATCATGGAACTACTCCTCTGACCGTTGCACGCGAAAGAATACCGCGGCCTCGAACGGTTCTTCCAGCCTGCATCGCTTCGCGGATCAGCTCGGTCTTGTTGAGCAGAGAGTGCCCCGGAGCGCATAGAATCTTCCGCGGCTAATGGGGGGAGGGTGGATTGATACGACCGCTTACGCTGGCTGCCCTGGCGCTGGTCGCAGCGCTGCAGGCGAGAGCTGAGACCACCGCGCGCGTGGTCGAGACTTTTCCCGGCGGCGACGCGACCCTCGGCCGCAACGAATCCTTCTACGTACGCATCGCCTACCGGAGCGACGAGCCGATCAACCTGTGGGCGCGACCTTACCTCCAGGGCGAAGAGGTCGAGAAGGCGATGTCGAATGCGTCGGTGAAGTATGTCGGCGAGGGCGAGGCGCTCGGTTGGTTTGCGCTCATCGAGGCGGGTGAAGTCGACGAGGTGCGCATCCTCGCGGGCGGCGGCAAGCCCTATCATCAGTGGGAGCTCGCCCGACGGCCCGTGCAACTCATCTGGACGACGGCAAGCGCCAGCGGCGCACGTCCAGCTCCCTGGGTGGAGGAACTGAAGGCCGCTACCGACGCGCGCATGCGCGAGGAGGCGCAACGCCGCGCGAGCGAGCCTGTGAGCGTGGGCGAAACGGTGCTCTTCAGTGGCT
>DATIEU010000511.1:0-2415 GCA_035455565.1 Steroidobacteraceae bacterium
CCTCCGCAAGCTGCCTGTTCTGTTCGTCGCTCATCATCGCGACCCCGTGACTCTCTAGGTAATCAGCCGCTCGATCTCGGCCGCCGGCACCGGCCGGCCAAATAAATAACCCTGCGCCTCATCGCAACGCAGCAGGCGCAGCAGGTTGGACTGCTCTTCGGTCTCGACCCCTTCGGCGACGACCTTCAGATTGAGCGCCCGCGCGAGGGAAATCACCGTCGAGACGATCGCCATCTGCTCCGGGCCCTTCGACATCTGCTGGACGAAAGAGCGGTCGATCTTGAGCGAGTTGATCGGCAGCCGCGCGAGATAGCTCAACGACGAATAGCCGGTCCCGAAGTCATCGAGCGCGACCTGCAGCCCCGACGACTGGAGGGCCCTGAGCTTGTCGATGCTGCCCTTGACGTCCTCCATCAGCATGCTTTCGGTGATCTCGATGTCGATCCGCTCCCCCGCCCGGTCCACCGCCGCCAGCGCGTCCTTAACGTGGTCGACGAAATCCCTGCGCCGCAATTGCGCCGGAGACACGTTGACGGCAATGCGCGGCGGCACGCGGCCCATGCCGCACCAGGCAGCGTGCTCCAGTGCCGCGCGCCGCAGCGCCCAGCGCCCGACGTCGAGGATCATCCCGGTTTCCTCCAGTACGGGGATGAAATCCGCAGGGGAAACCATGCCGCGCTCGGGATGCTTCCACCGGATCAGCGCCTCCATCCCCACGATCTTGCCGCTGGCGAGATCGATGCGAGGCTGGTAGTGCAGCACGTACTGCTCGAGTGCGATGGCGTTGCGCAGGTCGTTCTCGAGCTTGAGTTGGTCCGCAATTCGCGCGTTCATCTGCGGGGCATAGAACAGATACACGTCGCCCGCATTCTTCGCCTTGGTAAGCGCCGCTTCGGCATTGCGGAACAGCGCTTCGGCGTCGTTGCCGTCACCGGGAAACAGGGCGATGCCGGCCTGCGCCCCCGTGCGGATCTCCACGCCGCCGGTCTGGAAGGGCCGCGCCAGCTCCTTCAGGATGCTCTGTTCCAGGCCGTGGGCAACGTCGGCCTCGTGCTTGACATCGCGAATCACCGTCGCGAAGGTGTCGCCGTCGATCCGGGCCAGTAGGTCCCGGTTTCCGAGTGCGCTCGCCAGACGCTCGGCGACGAGCTTCAGGAGAGAATCCCCCGTCTGACGGCCGTAGGTATCGTTGACGATGCCGAACCGCTGCAAATCCAGGAACAGCAGCGCCGCGGTTCCGCCCGACCCACGCTGCGTCTGGAGCGCAAGGTTGACGCGATCGTGGAACAGCGTGCGGTTGGGCAGCCCCGTGAGCTGATCGTAATAGGACAGGTAATCGAGCTTTTCCTGCTTTTCGATGGTCTGCAGCGCGAACCCGATGTCGCCCGCCAGCTCGACCAGCAGCCTCATCTCCTCGTCGTCGAAGAAGCCGGGTTCCGACGCGTAGAGCGCGAACACGCCCACCGCCCGCTGTTCCACCACCAGGGGGAGCATCACGTTCGAACGGTAGCCGCGCTCCAGCGCCGCCCTGCGCCACGCCCGCATCCGCCCGTCGGTCGCGATGTCGTTGCAGATCACCGGCGCGCCGCGCCCGAGTGCTTCCACCGCCACGGCGAGGTTGCTCGTGACGTTCGGGTCGATGGTCATCTTGAGCTGGTCGAGATATCCCTCCTCCCGTCCCGCCCTGGCGACGGGTTTCACCCCTTTCGTGGCCTCGTCGAGCATTCCGATCCACGACATCGCGAATCTGCCGCGTTCGATGGCGATGCGGCAGGCTTCGTCGAACAGCTGTTGCCTGTCGCGGATACGGACGATCGCGGCGTTCATCTCGCCCAGCACGTCGCGGATGCGCGACAGCCGCTCGATTCTTTCCCGGCGCGCGATCGACTCCAGGGCGAACGAAATATTCCCGGCGACCTCCTCCAGCAGCGCGAGCTCGTCCGCGACGAAATACCCGCGCCCCGCCGTGAACACGACGATCAGGGCCACCACCTCACCTTCCACCTCGAGCGGCACGCACACCGTCGACAGGCAGCCCCGCGCCAGCGCCTCTTGCCGCAGTCTCCCGGATACCAGCTCGGTCTCGATGTCATTGCGGACCGTGGGCTTGCGCGTCCGGATCGCTTCACTCATGGTGCCCTGCGCGGCGTTGATGCTCGCCCAATTGACGCGGCTCGCGGTCTCGGCCGAGAACCCGGTCCAGGCGACCGGCCGGACTTCCTGCTTGCCCGAATCGATCGAGCCAATCCATATCATCTCGAACCGTCCTTCCTTCGAGGCGATGCGGCACGTTTCCTTGAGCAATCCCTCGCAATCGCGGACGCGGACGATCGCGGCGTTGATCCCGCTCCAAACCGCGCGGATACGTGAAAGCTTCTCGATCTTTTCCAGACCGCCGATGTGCTCGAGCGCGAA
>DATIEU010000512.1:0-12334 GCA_035455565.1 Steroidobacteraceae bacterium
AGCACCGCCAGCATCAACGGGAACAGGAAGGCCGGCCGCCCGAATAGGAACAGCAGTACATCCGCGAACCACGCGCCGACCGGTCCGATGGCGTTGTTCACCGTGCCGGGTTCGCCGGTGAACGAGAATCCGGGATCGTGCGGATCGTAGGTCAGGAGCGCGGCGCTCAGGATCAGTGCCGCGAGCCCGAACAGCAGCAGTGCGCTCTCACGCAGCGCGCGTCGCACGGGTGGGGCGAGCCGCGAGGCGGACGCGCGAGTCTCGATCGATTCAGTCAAGGAGGTGCTTCTGCATTGAACCCATGTATTAGAATGTTATTATAAGGCTCTGATTATATAAACCAAATCAACCAGCGAGCAGCGCCGGATGCACCACTTTACCGGCCTGCACGTTGATGCCCTTGCGCAGATCCGGATCGTCCTGCCAATCGCCATCCGCGAGTCGCCCGGCATAAGGCGCGATCGCCGCTGACAGTGCCTGCGAGGAGGTGCGCGGCACGGCGCCCGGCATGTTCGTTACGGTGAAGTGAATGACGCCCTCCCATACGTAGGTTGGCGCGTCGTACGTGGTCGGGCGCGTGGTTTCGACACAGCCGCCCTGGTCGACCGAGATATCGACGACCACTCCTCCCGGTTGCATGTGACGCACCATGTCCGCGCTCACGACGTGCGGCGCCCGCGCGCCGGTCACGAGCACTGCGCCCACGACGATGTCGGCACTGCGCACCGCATCCGCCACATCGGCCGTGTGCGGATAAAGGCCGGTGACGTTGGCACCGAGTGAACGGGCTGCGACGAGTTTGTCGCGATCCTTGTCGAACACCACGACATCGGCCCCCAGGCCCGCCGCGACCACCGCGGCGTTGCCACCGGCGACACCGCCACCGAGGATGACCACCCGACCGCGACGCGCGGCCGGCACGCCGCCGAGCAGGATGCCCTTGCCGCCCTGCGGCTGATGCAGAAGACACGTGGCGATCTGGATCGACAGTCGTCCGGCGATGTCACTCATCGGCGCGAGCAGCGGCAGACGGCCCAACTCATCTTCGACCGTCTCGAATGCAACGGCGGTGAGCCCGATGTCGCACAAGCGACGCGTCAGTTCCGGGAGCGCCGCGAGGTGCAGGTAGCAGAACAGGAGATGCTCCTTGCGCAGGTGAGCGAGATCCGCATCCACCGGCTCCTTGACCTTCACCACCATTTGCGCCTTGCCGTAGACGTCCGCAGCCGAGCCGAGGATGTTCACGCCTACGTCGCGATAGTGCTGATCCACGTAGCCGCTCTTTTCGCCGGCGCCAGCCTCCACATAGACCTCATGCCCATTTCTCACCAGCTCGGCGCACGCGGATGGAATCAGGCCGACGCGACCCTCGCGGGGTTTGAGCTCGCGCGGAATGCCGATTCGCATGTCGTTCTCCTCAGGCTCGACGAGTCGTGCGCGCTTTGCCGCATCGGGCGATTCACTTACCATTGCCCCATCGGGCGCATTTCGCGCCGAGAGCTAGCGGGCAACGATTGCAGCGAGCGGTCCGGTGACCGCGTCCGACCGGCTGGTGGCGGCACTCGGTTGGAAAAATTGAGGGCGAATTATACATGACGGACGCGCGGCACAGCCCGCTGATCATCCTCGGCTCCGGGCCCGCGGGCTACAGCGCTGCTGTGTACGCGGCGCGCGCCAATCGCAAGCCATTGCTCATCACCGGGCTGCAGGAAGGTGGCCAGTTGATGACGACCACCGACGTCGACAATTGGCCGGGAGACGTCGAGGGTTTGCAGGGCCCCGCGCTCATGCAGCGCATGCGTCATCATGCCGAGCGCTTCGGTACCCGGATCGTTTTCGATCACATCAACACGGTTGATCTCGGCCGTCGCCCGCTCCTGCTGCGCGGCGACAGCGGTGAGTACACCTGCGATGCGCTGATCGTCGCCACCGGCGCCTCGGCCCGCTACCTCGGCCTGGAGTCGGAGGAGAAATATCGCGGCAAGGGCGTCTCGGCCTGCGCGACCTGCGACGGCTTCTTCTACAAGGGCCAGAAAGTGGCGGTGGTCGGCGGCGGCAACACGGCGGTCGAGGAGGCGCTCTATCTGTCGAACATCGCCTCGCACGTCACGCTCGTGCATCGTCGCGATCGCCTGCGCGCCGAGAAAGTCCTCCAGGACCGCCTCTTCGAGCGCGAGCGCGCGGGTACCGTCGCTATCGCGTGGAACCAGGTGGTCGACGAGATCCTGGGCGATGCGAGCGGCGTGAACGGCCTGCGCATCCGCGAGGCCGCAAACGGCAAGGCGCGCGTGCTCGACGTACATGGCGTCTTCATCGCGGTCGGCCACACGCCCAACACACAGCTCTTCGAAGGTCAGCTCGACATGCGCGGCGGCTACATCGTCGTGAAGGCGGGCCTCGATGGTGACGCTACCGCGACCAGCGTCGCCGGGGTGTTTGCCGCCGGCGACGTCGCCGATCACGTCTACCGCCAGGCAGTCACCTCGGCGGGCACCGGCTGCATGGCGGCGCTCGATGCCGACAAGTACCTGGAGAGCCTCGGCACGCGCTGAGTGGCGACGGGTCCCGATGCAATCGCGCATCCTCAGCCGCATCGATGAGGTCCACGCCGCGGACTGGAACGCGCTCGACGGCGCACGCATGCCATTCCTGCGCCATGAATTCCTCGCAGCGCTGGAGCATCACGCCTGCGTCGGCGCGAGCAGCGGCTGGACGCCGAATCATCTGGTGCTGCAGGACGAACAGGGATCGCTCCTCGCTGCAATGCCGATGTATCGCAAGCTCCATTCGTGGGGCGAGTTCGTATTCGATTTCGCCTGGGCGCAGGCGCATACCCGCAGCGGCCTCTCCTACTACCCCAAGCTGATCGCCTGCGTGCCGTTCACGCCGGCCACCGGCCCGCGCCTGTTGACCAAGCCGGGGGCGCAGGGGCCGGCGCTCCGGCGCGAGCTGGTGCGTCACGCGATCGAACTGGCTCGCAACGAGGATCTGTCCTCATTTCACGTGCTGTTCCCGGAGCTGCAACACGCGCACGAGCTCAGCGCGCAGGGCCTCCTGCTTCGGCGCGATTGTCAGTTCCACTGGCACAACCGCGGCTACCGTGACTTCGAGGAGTTCCTCGGCGGGTTCACGGCCGAGAAGCGCAAGAAGGCCCATCGCGAGCGGCGCCGGGTGAGCGAAGCGGGGATCACCTTCTCGACGCTCGCGGGTGGCGACATCGACCGGCGATTGTGGCAACGGATCTACGCTTTTCACGCCGATACGTTTCTGCGCCACGGCCACACGCCGTACCTGAGCCTGGGATTCTTCGTCGAGATCGCTGCAACGCTGCCCGAGGCGATCGTCGTGCAGCTGGCGTGGCTGGACTCGCGACCCATTGCCGCGGCTGTCTGCTTTCGCGGCCCGGACACCCTGTACGGCCGCTATTGGGGAACGAGCGTCGATCATCACAGCCTGCATTTCGACCTCTGCTACTACCAGGGCATCGACTACTGCATCCGTAACGGCTTGCGCCGTTTCGAGCCCGGGACGCAGGGCGAGCACAAGGTGAGCCGCGGGTTCGAGCCCGAGTTCACATCGTCGGCCCACTGGATCGCGGATGCGAGGTTCTCCGAGGCGATTCGCCTCTATCTGGATCGCGAACGGCAGGCGATCGTCGAATACGCCGCGGACGTACGTGCCCATGTGCCCTACAAGGAACCGACGCCGCTCGCCGACGTTGTCTCGGGCTAGCTGATGGCCTCGATTGCGTGGCTGAGCGATGACGATGGCACCGGCTTTCCGCCCGTGAACCGTGCGCTCGCCGAACCCGACGGCTTGCTCGCGGTGGGCGGCACGCTATCGCCGCGAAGGTTGATCAACGCGTACGAGCAGGGCGTGTTTCCCTGGTATGCCGAGGGTCAGCCGGTGCTCTGGTGGTCGCCCGACCCCCGTGCGGTGCTCTTTCCCGCGGAGCTGCACGTGTCGCGCAGTTTGCGCAAGCGTATGCGCAACGCCGGTTTCGAAACACGGCTCGATACCGCGTTTGCCGAGGTCATCCGCTGCTGCGCCGAGCCGCGTCCCACCGCTGATGGCACCTGGCTGACCGCGGACATGATCGATGCCTATTCCGAGCTGCACCGGCGCGGGCTTGCGCATTCCGTCGAGAGCTGGCGTGGCGCTGAGCTGGTGGGCGGCCTGTATGGCGTCCGGCTCGGTCGCGTGTTTTTCGGCGAGTCGATGTTCAGTCGTGAGACCGATGCCTCGAAGATCGCGCTGGTGCGCCTCATCGACGAAGCGCGTGCGCGTGGGATCGTGGTGATCGACTGCCAGATCGCCTCGCCTCACCTGCAGAGTCTCGGCAGCCGCTCGATTCCGCGGGCCGAATTCATCGCCCTCCTCGCTCAGCACTGCCGCCCGCATCAACCGGGCTCGTGGCGCCATCCCTGACGCCCGGAGTCGGGCTGCGGGCGTTTGTCGCGCGAGACAACACGGAAGACCGGCACACCCGGCGTTCTCTGCTGGACACCCGCGAGCGGGCTATGCACAATTCGCGCGCTCTTGAGCTGCCACCAGGTTTGCATGGCCAAAGAAGAAGCGATTCAGATGGAAGGCGAGGTCGTCGAGACCCTGCCCAATACCACGTTCCGCGTGCAGCTCAAGAACGGGCACATCGTCACCGCGCACATCTCCGGCAAGATGCGTAAGAACTACATCCGCATCCTCACGGGAGACCAGGTCACGGTCGAAATGACGCCTTACGACCTGACCAAGGGACGCATCATCTACCGCGGGAGGTAGACGGCCGCCTCACTTTTCCTCGATCAGCTCCGGCTCGTTGACGCCGCGGGTGTGCAGCTGCAGCTCTGACCCGTCCGCTGCGACTGTAACGCGCACCTGCCCGCCGCCGACCAGCTTGCCAAACAATAAATCCTCGGCGAGCGGTCGCTTGATGTGCTCCTGGATGACGCGTGCCATGGGTCGTGCGCCCATCTTCGGGTCGTAACCCTTGCGCGCGATCCACTGCCGTGCGACCTCGTCCACCGTAAGTGTGACGCCCTTTTGCTCGAGCTGCGTCTCCACTTCCATCAGCAGCTTGTCGACGACGCGCTCGATCGTGGGCGGATCGAGAGCATTGAACTGGATCACTGCGTCCAGCCGGTTACGGAATTCGGGCGAGAACATGCGCCGGATCGCCTCCAGGCCGTCGCTCGAATTGTCCGATTGCGTGAAGCCGATCGAGGCCCGGTTCATCTCGAACGCACCGGCATTGGTGGTCATGATGATGATCACGTGACGGAAATCGGCCTTGCGCCCGTTGTTGTCGGTGAGCGTCCCGTGGTCCATGACCTGCAGCAACAGGTTGAACACGTCGGGATGTGCCTTCTCGATCTCATCGAGCAGCAGCACCGAATGCGGATGCTTGGTGATCGCCTCCGTGAGCAGCCCGCCCTGGTCGAAGCCCACGTAGCCCGGCGGCGCGCCGATGAGGCGCGACACCGTGTGCCGTTCCATGTACTCGGACATGTCGAAGCGGATGAACTCGACGCCCATGGCGATGGCGAGCTGGCGCGTCACCTCGGTCTTGCCCACGCCGGTCGGTCCCGCAAACAGGAATGAGCCGACGGGCTTGCGCTGGTCGCCGAGACCGGAACGCGACATCTTGATCGCGGCAGCCAGCGCCGAAATGGCCGTGTCCTGGCCGAAGATCGTGAGCTTCAGGTTGCGCTCGAGGTTCTTGAGCACGTCGCGATCCGAGAGCGAGACGTTCTTCGGCGGGATGCGCGCCATGCGCGCCACGACGTTCTCGACGTGTTCCACGGTCACGGTGGATTCGCGCTCGGCCGCGCTCTTGAGGCGCAGGCTGGCGCCGGCCTCGTCTACGACGTCGATAGCCTTGTCGGGAAGGTGCCGGTCGTTGATGTGGCGCGCGGAAAGCTCGGCTGCTGCTTTGAGGGCCTCGTGCGCATACTGCACACCGTGGTGCTCTTCGAAACGCGGCTTGAGTCCCACCAGGATGTCGATGGTCTCGGCGACGCTCGGCTCCACCACCTCGATTTTCTGGAAGCGCCGTGCGAGCGCGTGATCCTTCTCGAAGATGCCGCGATATTCGTTGTAGGTCGTCGAGCCGATGCAGCGCAGCTCGCCGTTGGCCAGCACCGGCTTGATCAGGTTCGACGCATCCATCACGCCGCCCGAGGCTGCCCCGGCACCGATGACCGTGTGGATCTCGTCGATGAAGAGGATGGCCCCGGGGTTCTTCTTGAGCTCGGCAATAACGCCCTTCAGGCGCTTCTCGAAGTCGCCACGATACTTGGTGCCCGCAATCAAGGCGCCCATGTCGAGCGCGAAGATCGTGCAATCGGTGAGCACATCGGGCACATCGCCCTCGACGATCATGCGTGCCAGGCCTTCGGCGATCGCCGTCTTGCCGACGCCGGCTTCACCCACGTAGAGCGGGTTGTTCTTACGCCGCCGGCAGAGAATCTCGATGGTGCGCTGGACCTCGGTGCGCCGGCCAATGAGAGGATCGATCTTGCCGTCGGCCGCCAGCTTGTTGAGGTTCGTGGTGTATTTCTCGAGCGCGCTCGCACCCCCCTCCACTTCGCGTTCGCCCTCGGCGGTCGAGCCCGGCTCGGTGCGCTCCGATGGATCCTCGGTCTTGGTGAGGCCGTGCGAGATGTAGTTGACGACGTCGAGGCGCGCAACGTCCTGCTCGCTCAACAGGAAGGCGGCATGCGACTGCTTCTCACTGAAGATTGCTACCAGCACATTGGCGACGGTGACTTCCTTCTTGCCGCTCGACTGCACATGGAACACGGCACGCTGCAGGACGCGCTGGAAACCCAGCGTCGGCTGCACCTCGCGCTCGTCCTCCTCCGTCAGACGTGGCGTGTTCTGCTCGATGAAGGCTTTGAGCTGCGCGCGCAACTCCTGCGTGTCCGCGCCGCAGGCGCGCAGGATTTCTCGCACTTTCGGTGTATCGAGGATAGCGAGCAGGAGGTGCTCCACGGTCATGAACTCGTGGCGCGCCTCGCGTGCGCTCTGGAACGCGTCGTTCAGGCAGTATTCGAGCTCGTTACTCAGCACGATCAGACCTCTTCCATGGTGCACAACAGCGGATGTTGATGCTGTCGCGCGTAAGTCGTCACCTGGGCTACCTTGGTTTCCGCAATTTCAAAAGTGAATACGCCGCACACTCCTTTACCCCTAGTATGCACTTCGAGCATGACGCGCGTCGCCGTCGTGCGGTCCATGCTGAAGATGCGCTCGAGGACGTCGACCACGAATTCCATTGGCGTGAAGTCGTCGTTCAACAGCACCACCTGGAAGAGCGGCGGCCGCTTGAGTTTCGGTTTGGCCTCCTCGACCAGCAGTCCCGAACCGGACTGACCCTGCTCTTCCTCACTCATATCGACCGGCGTTCATCACGAGGGTTCGTCGACCTCCAGGTACCCACGCGCGTTGCTCCGGCGGAATGGTCGTGCGGCGCACAGCGTCCGTTTATAGGGTGACCCCGGAGGCAATACAAGTGAGCACATCCGGCGCCAGACGCGACGAAATTGACCCCTGCGGCGCCGCTCGCGCGTTCTCTTTCTGACGAGGACCGCACTCACGCGGCCCGCTCGAATTGGCGCATGGGAGGCGGACCCGCGTGACATATCGCAACCGCGCGGCACTGCCCGCCAAGCTTGTCGGTAACCCGAGACAAAACAATTGCTTGAGAGGCCGCGCGCAGAACTCGTATCATTGGCCGCAAACTCAGCGGCACGTGCCGCAACGGCACACACCGCAATCGAAGGGCGCGCAGACCTCAGAGTCTCTTAAGCCGATGAATTCAAGCTCGCTTCTGAGCGGCATCCGGGGTCTTGGCCCGGAGTTGTTCTCCAGCCACCTGACGGCACGACTTCCCAGCATCGTCACGTGGGGTCTCGCGATCGCGCTCGGCGTGCAGGCGGGCGTCATCGTGCTCGACCTGATTCCGGAGCAGCGCCCGCTCGTCGCGGCTGCCAGCCCCGGCGCGGCCCTCGCACGCTCGGATTCGCGCGGTTCGGCCGATGTACAGGGCATCATCGACGCACACCTCTTCGGCGTTGCAGATCCGGCAGCGCCAGCCGGCGATCCTACAGATGCCCCTGAGACACGCCTCAGCCTGGTCCTCGCCGGCACTATCGCTGCGAACGACCCCAAGCAGGGCTTCGGCATCATTGGCGAAAGCGCCAGCAACGCCAAGCTGTATTCAGTTGGCGACAGTGTCCCGGGCGGCGCGCGCCTCAACGCCGTGTACGGCGATCGCGTAATCCTGGAGCGCGCCGGACAACTCGAGGCGTTGCTGCTGCCGCGTGAGTACAAGGGCGGTGGCACGAACACGACCGCGCCGCAGGCGCGCGAGGGAATGGGGATGAGCGCGCCCCAGACGGCCGGATCGCAAGTCGTCGAGCGTGTGAAGCGGATGATCGCTCAGGATCCGGGGTCGGTGGCCGAGATCATGCGTCCGCAGCCGGTTTTCGCGAATGGGCAGCAGCGGGGTTACCGCGTCTACCCGGGTCGCAATCGCGCGCAATTCGCCCGCCTCGGCCTGCGTCCAGGGGATCTCGTCATGTCCGTCAATGGCACGCCGCTCGACGATCCCCAGCGCGGCATGGAGATTTTTCGCTCGATCGGCAGCGCCGATCAGGTGCGGGTAACCGTCGAGCGCAACGGCCGGCCGCAGGAGCTGGTGCTCAACATGGCGCAGATCGCCAATGAGCTGCCGGCCGAAGCGGCGCAGCCGCAGCCGGAACCGGATGCCATGGTGCCCGTCGATCAGGCCGAGCCGATGCCACCCGACCCGACCGAATGACGAGCAGCTCAGCCAGGAAAGACTCATGACAATAAAACCAAGAACACCCTCCTCGGCCGGGCGCGTCGCCCTGGCGATGTTTCTGCTGGTCCTGGGCGGCACGCCCACGCGCGCGCAGCAGACCACCATCACGCCGAACTACAAGGATGCCGACCTCGGCCAGATCGTCGAGGCGGTGAGCGAGATCACCAAGAAGAACTTCATCATCGATCCGCGCGTCCGCGCGCAGGTCACGATGGTGTCGAACACGCCACTGACGGCGGACGCCTTTTATGAAGCGTTCCTGGCGATACTCCAGGTTCACGGCTTCGTGGCCGTGCCGTCCGGCAACATCATCAAGATCATTCCGGACGCGAATGCCCGCCAGGTGCCGTCCGTCGACCTGCCCGACCGCGTGAGCTCCTCCTCGGACGAGATCGTTACGCAGGTGATCGCCATCAAGAACGTGAGCGCGGCCCAGCTCGTGCCGATCCTGCGCCCGCTCATTCCGCAGTACGGACACCTGGCCGCCTACCCGGCCTCGAACATGCTGATCATCTCGGACCGCGCCAATAACGTGAACCGCATGGTGCGCATCATCCGTCGCATCGACCAGGCGGGTGACGAGGAGATCGACGTGATCCCGCTCGAGCACGCCTCAGCAGCGGAAGTGGTGCGCGTCGTTAACGTGCTCTACCCGCAGGCGCAGGCGGCCGAGGGCGGAATTGGAGTCAAGCTGGTCGCAGACGAGCGCACCAACAGTGTGCTGGTGAGCGGCGAAAAATCGCAGCGCCTGCGCCTGAAGACGCTGGTCACGCACCTCGATACGCCGCTCGAGTCGGGCGGCGACACGCAAGTGCGATATCTGCGCTTCGCGGATGCCGAGAAGCTCGCGGCGAAGCTGAAAGAGCAAGCCTCTATAACGGTCGCGATCCAGCAGGGTGTCGCGCCCGGCGGGGCACCGGCCGCCGCGCCGGCGGCGGCGCAGCAATCGGATCGCAACATCACCATCTGGGCGGAGCCCGAGACCAACGCACTGATCGTCACCGCGCCGCCGAAAGTGATGCGCGCACTGATGGCGGTGGTCGACAAGCTCGACATCCGCCGCGCCCAGATTCACGTGGAAGCGATTCTGGTCGAGGTGTCGGGCGACAAGACGGCCGACCTCGGCGTCAACTGGCTGGTGGACGGGAGCGATGACAACTTCGCTGTTGGCGGCTTCATTCAGCCGATCGCGGGCGCGAGCATCGTCGATATCATTCGCGGTATCGACGATCCCACCACCCTCACCAGCGCGCCCTCCGGCTTCACCGCGGGCGGAGGCCGCATCAGCGATACCGGCACGGACTTCGCGGTGCTGCTTCGCGCGCTGCGTGCCGACACCAACACCAACATCATCGCAACGCCCTCGGTCGTGACGATGGACAACCAGGAGGCGGAGATCAAGATCGCGCAGGAAGTGCCGTTCATCACGGGCTCCTTTACACAGACCGGCACGGATGCGACCAATCCCTTCCAGACGATCCAGCGTGAGGAAGTGGGCAACATCCTCAAGATCACGCCGCAGATCAGCGAGGGGCAGACGGTCATCCTGAAGATCGAGCAGGAGGCCTCGAGTCTCGCCCCGACTCCGGTAGGTTCGGTGGACCTGGTCACCAACAAGCGCACCATCACCACCAACGTGCTGGTGGACGATGGCGGCATCATCGTCCTCGGCGGACTGATCCGCGATGAGTTGCTCGACAGCGAGCAGCGCGTGCCCTTCCTGGGCGCCATCCCGCTGATCGGCGAGTTGTTCAAGGTCCGCAATACGCAGAAGCGCAAGACCAACTTCATGGTCTTCATTCGCCCGAAAATCCTGCGCGACGGCATCCAGACCGCGATCGAGACCAACACCAAGTACAACATGCTGCGCGAACTGCAGCTCAAGCTTCACAACGGCAAGGCCCCGCTCCTGCCCTTCGAGAAAGGACCGGCATTGCCGCCCGCCGACGCGAGTGCGCCGACCGGCGGCACGCCAACGCCGCAGACCCAACCGGAAGGCGCCGCGGAACCGACGCCACCCGACGTTATCGACACTCGGCCCGCGACGCGACCGCCGCCGGCAGAATCGAAGCCGGTACCGGACTCGCAACCACCGCCAGAGTAAGCATGCAGCAGGCCGTCGAATCGACTGCGGGCGCTCAGCAACGGCACTTGTCGTTCGCCTTCGCGAAGCGCCACGGCATTCTCGTGCGCCGCATCGCGCAGGGCTATGCGGAAGCCGTCTATCGAACGGGCACCTCGCCCCTGAGCGTGGCCGAGGTGCGCCGCTTCCTCGGCATGCCGCTCAAGCTCGAGCGGGTCGAGCCCGAGGCGTTCGACGCGCTGTTGCGCCAGACGTATGAGTCGGGCTCCAACACCGCCATGCAGATGGTCGAAGGCGGCTTCGACGGCACCACCGACCTGGCGCACCTGGCGCAGGAGCTGCCCGAGCCTTCCGACCTGCTCGAGAGCGAAGACGACGCTCCGGTGATCCGGCTGATCAACGCCGTGCTCACGGAAGCGGTCAAGGAGAACGCCTCCGACATCCACATCGAGCCGTTCGAGAATCGTCTGGTCATGCGGTTTCGGGTCGATGGGGTGCTGCGCGAAGTGCTCCAGTCGCGTCGCGCCGTCGCGCCGCTGGTGGTGTCGCGCATCAAGGTCATGTCGAAGCTCGACATCGCCGAAAAGCGGCTGCCGCAGGACGGGCGCATCAGCTTGCGGATTGCGGGCCGCGCGGTGGACGTGCGTGTGTCGACGATTCCGGCGGGACACGGCGAGCGCGTGGTGCTGCGTCTCCTCGACAAGCAGGCCGGGCGCCTCGACCTCGGCTCGCTCGGCATGGACGCGGCCACCCAGCAGACGATGGACGAGCTGATCCACAAGCCGCACGGCATCATCCTCGTGACCGGCCCCACCGGCTCCGGCAAGACCACGACGCTCTACGCGGCGCTCGAGCGGATCAACGACAACACGCGCAACATCATGACGGTCGAAGACCCGATCGAGTACTACATCGACGGCATCGGCCAGACCCAGGTGAACACCAAGGTCGAGATGACGTTCGCGCGCGGCTTGCGCGCCATCCTGCGACAGGATCCCGACGTGGTGATGGTGGGCGAGATCCGCGATATCGATACGGCGCACATCGCGGTGCAGGCGAGCCTCACCGGACACCTCGTGCTCTCGACGCTGCATACCAACACGGCGGTGGGCGCAGTCACGCGCCTGCGCGACATGGGTATCGAGCCGTTCCTCCTGTCCTCGAGCCTCATCGGCGTGCTGGCGCAGCGGCTGGTGCGCGTGCTCAATCCCGAGTCGCGTCAGCCCTACGCAGGCGGCGACTACGAGCGGCGCCTCCTCAACCTTCCCGCGAATGCGCCGGCACCCACGCTGCATCGGCCGGGCTCGGACATGAATGGCGGGTATCGCGGGCGCACGGGCATCTACGAGCTCGTCGCGGTGGACGACGCCATGCGCACGATGATTCATGACGGTGCCGGCGAGCAC
>DATIEU010000513.1:0-2250 GCA_035455565.1 Steroidobacteraceae bacterium
TGCGTTCGCTACCGCTTCGATATCGGGCGTCACAGTCGCCAACGCGTCGTCCCGGTGGCCGAAAAGGGCATGCGTCACGAACTGCGCGACACGCGCCGGGACCGTTTCGCGCTCGGTGTGTGAAAACCCTTCCAGGACCGTGGCGACGGCGTCCTGACGTCGATTGAGAGCGAGGATCCACAGATAGAAAAGCCGCGCCATGGGATTGCCCGGATCCATGTCGAACATCTCCCGATAGGGTTCGACGACCTGTAGATTCCCCTCCGACACGGATGCGAACCCCGGTAGGCAGCGCGTCAGCGGCGTCAGTGGGTCCAGCGTCAACAGAGGGCCGATCAGCGGACGCGTGGCTGACACCTTCCCAGAAATCACGTAGCAGTTGCACAACAGGAGCAGCGTGTCCGCATCATTCGGATCGATCTCCTTCGCCGCTTTCAGGTTTCGCACAGCGTCTTGAATCTGCCCGCGCGAGTATTGGATCCAACCACGCAGCCGAAATCCCGCTGCGGACCGGGAGTCGAGCGCCAAGACTTTGTGCGCGCAGGCTTCCGCCTCGTTGAGCGGCCGCTCGCTGAAGTCGATACCGGCTTCGCGATACTGGAGATGCGCGTGACCAAGCGCGGCGTAGAGTCTGACATTGTCTCCAACAATCGCGAGTCCATTGTGAAGCAGCTGAATGGCATGATCGATCGCATCGCGCCGCCAGCGCCATGCTTCGTGCCGGGCCCGGAGATAACATTCGTACGCGTGCAGGTCGCGGATGGAGTGTTCCGTGAGGCGTCGCTGTTCGTCATCGGTGAGTCGGAGCTCGAGGGCTGCAACGATCACTCGAGCGAGACGTTCCTGCATCGTGAAGACATCCTCGAAGGTGCCGTCGTAGTTCTCGGCCCATAGATGGGCGTCTCTGCTCGCATCAATAAGCTGAGCGCTGATTCGCAGCTGTCTTCCTGCCCGCCGCACGCTTCCCTGGAGAACGTAGCGAACGCCAAGCTCGCGGGCGATGGTCTTCACGTCTTTCTTCGTCTCCTTGAAGACCATCGACGACGTGCGTGAGATGACGCGAAGAGACAGCACCTGTGACAGATCGGTGATCACTTCCTCGGTAAGGCCCTCTGCGAAGTATGCGTTTTCCTGATCGATGCTCAGGTTCGTGAACGGCAGCACTGCGATCGATGGGACAGATCCCGACCCGGCGCTGCCGCCGTGGGCGCCGGCGGCGGCCCGCGGTCCGGGGTGCGCGGGACGAGTGAGCCGCCACGTGTCGATCTCTGACTTGTACGCGTAGACGCTTCCGAGCGTGCGATGCACGTGACGGTGCACCGGAAGGCCCTCCTCAGTCTCCCATCGGCGTACGGTGCGGACACCCCGATTGAGATAGGCGGCGATCTCCTTCCACGACTCGAGACGGTTCCGAGGCGCGTCTTCCAAAGGTTCCTACCTCAGGACGTGGCCAAAGAGGGCCAGAGTGGGCCACCGATGCATTGGCCGTCCATGACGCTTGCCGGTCCTCGCGGGCCCACGTAGCGTGCGACGCATGAGCCCTCACCCCGCTCGGCTTTTTCGGGCCGCGTTTGCACCACCGAAAGGAGTTTCACCATGCGTCGAATCGTAACAGCCCTTATCGCCGTGACCGTCCTTGCCTGCGCCATGGCATCCGATGCGCGCGGTCCACAGGACCAGCCCAAAACGCGTGCCGTTTCCGGGAGGGCGGTGCATTACTTCACCACCGCGATCATTCACTCGCAGACGCCGACCGCCACAGGAATGATCCAGCGCAGCACAGACATCATCGAGCTCAGTGGCGACCTGAAAGGACGCGTCCTGTATCATCCCACCTCTGTCTTTGACTTCGTCAAGGGAACGCTGGTGAACACTGGAAACCAGGTGTTCTCCGGCACCGTTCTCGGATCGTCACCGGTCCTCCTCCATGATGACGAGTTTCGTTTCGAAGTGGACCTGAACACCGGAGGACTCGAATCTGGCGAGGTGCACTTGACGGATAGGATCGCCGGCCCGAAGATCCGATGCGATCTCGTGGCTGTAGGGGCCGGCGAGAAGACGCCGGAAGGCGACAGCATCGTCGATTACAGTGGCACCTGCACTTTCAAGAAGTGAGGGCTGGCCGGATCATCGAAGTCTGGGGCGCCTCGACCCCGTCAGGGCGACAGGCCAAAAGACAGGTGGGCGGGTGACGTCCCGGCGGTTCTGCTGCGGGCTACGCCGCGGTCCAAGCGAACGCCAAATTCAGCG